>CAYTWF010000003.1:35942-82069 GCA_964441705.1 uncultured Butyrivibrio sp. | reverse complement strand
TTTGATATCAAACAGGTACTTAACGGAATAAGTACCATATATTATCCACAGTGCCAGAGTAAAGGAATTACCTTTGAGATGGCGACGGATGTGGAGAATGAATTTCTTAAGGGAGATTCACTGAGGGTTGACCAGATTCTTTTAAATCTTGTATCCAATGCCTACAAGTTCACAGAATCGGGTGGTACAATTAAGATAATGATAGAGGAAACCTCACATAGAGATAACACTGCATTCTTAAGATTTACAGTTTCAGATACCGGCTGTGGAATGACCACGGACATGATTGAACGTCTTTTCAAGCCGTTTGAACAGGAGACAGCCCAGACAGCCCAGAAACATGGTGGAAGCGGACTGGGACTTTCGATTGCCAAGAATCTTGTTGATATGATGCATGGAGCAATTAAGGTAGACAGTGAAAAAGATAAGGGAACTACATTTACGGTAGACCTTCCATTTGAGATTGTACAGCATGAGGCTGCCAATGATAAGGATGCCTTAAAAGACCTTAAGGTTCTGGTAGTAGATGATGATAAGGGTGCAAGAGAATATGCATCTATAGTACTTGGCAGACTTGGAGTAGAGTTTGATACGGCCTCCTCAGGGGATGAAGCACTTGAGATGATTAGCGAAGCAATGGATAATGAGTGCTCCTATGATGTGTGTCTGATTGACTGGAAGATGCCGGATATGAATGGAATTGAAGTGACTCAGTACATACGCCAGATGGAGGACAGGAAGACAATTATCATTATTGTATCAGCATATGACCTTAATGAGGTTGAAGATACTGCCAAGGCGGCAGGAGCTGACTATTTTGTAAGTAAGCCACTGTTCCAGTCAACACTGTTTAATGTATTCATGACTCTTACCAATGGACAGATGGTGAAACAGGGAAAGGTGTCTAAGGACTATGATTTTACCGGACACAGAGTACTTATGGCAGAGGATAATGAGCTTAATGCAGAGATTGCCATAGAGCTGCTGGATATGGTTAACCTTCAGGTTGACAGAGTGGACAATGGACAAAAGGCTGTTGATACCTTTAATGCAAGCGAAGCAGGCTACTATGACATGATTCTTATGGATGTACAGATGCCGGTGCTTGATGGATATGGAGCAGCCAGGGCTATACGAAAGCTTGATAGAACAGATGCTGCCAATATTCCAATTTATGCTATGACAGCCAATGCTTTTACGGAGGACGTTTCGGAGGCTTTATCAGCAGGAATGGATGGACATATCGCCAAGCCAATTGACACTAATATATTATATGATACTATAGACAAGGTGATTAATAAATAGTACTACAAAACAGTTGCGACAATAAGTATTCTGTGTAGGAGAGGTGCCTATGTATAGACGAACAGTAATGATAGTGGATGACCAGAAGCTTAACAGAGATATACTTGGTAAGCTTTTAGGTGAGGAGTATGAGCTGATGTATGCCGCCGACGGGCAGGAGGCACTTGAGCTTATAAGAGCTAATTACAGCAAGCTTTCAGCAATAATACTGGATATATTCATGCCTGTGCTGGATGGCTACGAGGTACTTAAGATAATGTCTGCCGATAAGCAGTTATCAAAGATACCTGTAATTGTATCATCACAGGATAATACTGATGAGACAGAGATAAAGGCTCTTTCCCTTGGCTCTCAGGATTTTATAGCCAAGCCATATAAGGCAGAGATTATTAAGCACAGATTGTCCAATATTATTAAGCTTCGTGAGAATGCGGCGGTTATCAACAGAATAGAAAAGGATGCTCTTACAGGTCTGTATAATAAGGAATTTTTTGTCGAGGAGGCGCGTAAGCTTCTGATGCAGAATCCAGATAAGGAATATGATATGCTGTGCATAGGTGTGGAGCATTTTAAGCTGGTTAATGATACCTATGGTCTTAAAAAGGGTGACGAAACCCTTAAACACATAGCGGATGTTATATTCGAGGCGTGCGGTTGGAATGGCATATGCGGCAGATTTGGTGCGGATAATTTCTATGCCTTAAGGGAGCATACGACGGAGTATACGAATGAAAGATTCAGACCATGGATAGAAAAGATACAAAAGGGTTCCTGTGCCTTTGATATTAAGCTTCACTGTGGAATATATGAGATTACAGACAGAGATATAGATATAACGGTTATGTGCGACAGAGCACAACTGGCGGCGGAACGCAACAGAGGTAAATATGATGACCTTTTTTCGATGTATGACGAGTCGTTAAGACAAAAACTTTTAGATGAACAGTTTATTACAGGCTCTATGCAGAATGCGCTGGATAATCAGGAATTTACAGTGTATTACCAGCCTAAGTATGACCTTAATACGGAGATGATAGCAGGTGCCGAGGCCTTAGTAAGATGGATTCATCCGGTAAAGGGCTTTATTTCCCCGGGAGAGTTTATACCTGTATTTGAGAAAAACGGGTTTATTACCCAGCTTGATATTTTTGTATGGGAAACCACCTGCAGGAATATACATAAGTGGATAACAATGGGTTTTCCGCCAATTGCAGTATCAGTAAATGTATCAAGAGCGGATATATATAATCCAAAGCTTGTTGATATTTTGCTTGGTCTGGTGGCTAAATATGAGATATCTATGAGATATCTCCACCTTGAGATAACTGAGTCAGCTTACACGGAGAACCCAGGTCAGATAATAGAGGTTGTGGGAAGGCTTAGGAAGCTTGGCTTTGTTATTGAGATGGATGATTTTGGAAGTGGATATTCCTCACTTAATATGCTGGCAGAGATGCCTGTGGATGTGTTGAAGCTGGATATACGTTTCATCCAGAATGAGGCTAAGGAATCTTCGGGACGTGGGATTCTAAGCTTCATAATCAGTCTTGCCAAATGGCTTAATCTGGCAGTAGTTGCAGAGGGAGTTGAGACTGCTGAACAGATTGCAGTGCTTCGCTCCATGGACTGTACCTATGTGCAGGGCTTTTATTTTGCAAGACCAATGAAGGAAGAGGATTTTCGCCAGCTGCTAAATACCTCCGATATAACAGAAATGGTATGTGCTCAGAATAAAGCATTTAAGTATGCATATGAGAAGAATCCAATTATGGGACCTGAGAATGGAAGAGTAATGCTTGTTGTTGATGATATTGATATCAACAGAGCAGCCATTGCAGCAATGTTTATGGATGAATATGTTGTTGTGGAAAAAGAAAATGGCAAAACTGCATGGGAATATCTGGAGGAGAATTACGATAAGGTTGATATTGTTATGCTTGATTTGCTTATGCCAGTGATGGATGGATTTCAGACACTTTCCAGAATCAGAGAGGACGAGCGCACCAGAAAGATACCTGTAATTATTACCTCACAGGGAGACCGGGACAGTGAGAAAAAAGCACTGGCTATGGAAGCGGATGATTTTATATCCAAGCCATATAATGCAGATATTATTAAGCACAGGGTAACTAATGTCACAGCTTCCCGTGAATTGGAGACGCTCAAGCTCAGACTCGCAAATGAAAACAATTGACATACAAGAGATGAAAGTTTATCCTAGGAATTGATAAATAATCAGCAGAGGAAGAATATACAATGACACTTAAGGACTTACCGATTGGAAAAACCGCGACCATTACAGCTGTAGGGGGAGAAGGCGCATTAAGGCAGCATTTCCTTGATATGGGTGTAATTCCAAACGGCAGTATTAAATTAGTCAAATTTGCACCTATGGGAGACCCTATGGAATTTATGGTTCAGGGGTATGAGCTTACTCTCAGAGTTGCAGATGCAGATAAGATAGAGATAAGTAATGTAAGAGATGAAGAGACTGTGTCGGATACAAAGAAAAAAAATCCGGATAAGCTCAAGGCAAAGGAACATCCTGGACTGGGTGAGGGCGGCAAGTACCATGTGAAGGCAACGGAGCACCCGCTTCCTGAGAATACGGTTCTTACTTTTGCTCTTGCAGGCAATCAGAACTGTGGCAAAACCACTCTTTTTAATCAACTGACGGGAGCCAATCAGCATGTTGGTAATTTCCCAGGCGTTACAGTTGACAGAAAAGACGGAGTTATTAAGGGACACAGCAATACGCTTATAACTGACCTTCCGGGAATATATTCCATGTCTCCTTATTCAAGTGAAGAGATTGTTACAAGGCAGTTTGTATTAGATGAGCATCCAAAGGGAATTATTAATATTGTTGATGCAGGCAATATTGAGAGAAATCTGTATCTTACAATGCAGCTTATGGAGCTGAATGTTCCAATGGTGCTTGCACTTAATATGATGGATGAGGTTCGTGCCAATGGAGGCTCGGTTCTTGTTAATGAGATGGAGGATATGCTTGGAATTCCGGTTGTACCAATATCCGCAGCCAAGGGTGAGGGTATTGATGAGCTTATAGAGCATGCAATTCATGTGGCCAAATACCAGGAATGTCCTGGACGTAAGGACTTCTGCGACGCCAATGTCAATGGTGGCGCGGTACACAGATGCCTTCATGGTATTATGCATCTTATTGAGGACCATGCCAAAAAAGCAGATATTCCTGTAAGATTTGCTGCAAGTAAGCTGGCCGAGGGTGACCAGATGATAGAGGATAAGCTTGGTCTTGATGAGAATGAAAAAGAGATGATCGAGCATATCACTGCACAGATGGAGTCGGAGAGCGGACTTGACCGCGCGGCTGCAATTGCAGACATGAGATTTTCTTTTATAAGACAGGTTTGTTCCCAGACAGTTGTGCGTCCTAAGGAAAGTAAGGAGCATGCAAGAAGTGTAAGGATAGACAAGGTTCTTACCGGCAAATACACTGCAATTCCTGCATTTATTGGAATAATGGCACTTGTATTCTGGCTTACATTTAATGTAATCGGTGCAAAGCTTCAGGATGTATTAGCCATGGGTATAGATGCTCTTGGAAACGTGGTAGATAAGGGATTAAGTGCTGCCCATGTTAACGGTGTGCTTCATTCCCTTGTAATAGATGGTATTTTTAATGGCGTTGGAAGTGTTCTAAGCTTTCTGCCTATAATTGTTACACTGTTTTTATTCCTGTCCCTTATGGAGGACAGCGGGTACATAGCGCGAGTTGCATTTGTAATGGATAAGCTTTTAAGAAAAATAGGACTTTCAGGTCGAAGCATTGTGCCTATGCTTATTGGCTTTGGATGTACCGTGCCTGGGGTTATGGCAAGCCGTACGCTTCCGTCAGAGAGAGACCGTAAGATGACAATTCTTCTCACTCCATTTATGAGCTGCTCAGCCAAGCTGCCTATATATGCTTTTTTTGCATCAGCCTTTTTCCCTAAGCAGGGTGCACTTGTAATGATTCTTCTGTACTTTGTAGGAATAATGGTTGGAATTGCAATGGCACTGCTTATGAAGGGAACAATATTTAAGGGTGAGGCGGTTCCTTTTGTTATGGAGCTTCCTAACTACAGAATGCCGGGATTAAAAAATGTTGCCATGCTGTTGTGGGACAAGGCAAAGGACTTTTTACAGAGGGCCTTTTCAGTTATCTTTATTGCTACAATAGTAATATGGTTCCTGCAGACCTTTAATCTCCATCTTGATGTTGTCAAGGACTCCAAGGACAGTATGCTTGCAATGCTGGCAGGCTTTATCGCACCAATATTTGGACCACTTGGCTTTGGCGACTGGAGGGTGTCAACTGCGCTTGTTACAGGCTTTATGGCAAAAGAAAGTGTTGTATCAACGCTGTCAATTCTTTTTGGAAGCACCGCTGGGATTCTTGGAGCAATTACACCGCTTGCTGCTGCCAGTCTGTTGGTATTCTGCCTGCTCTACACACCATGTGTAGCTGCAATTGCATCAGTTAAGCGTGAGCTTGGATGGAAATGGGCTCTTGTGGTAGTTGTTGGCCAATGTGGTATTGCATGGGTAATGGCAGGACTTGTAAGACTTGTGGGAATGCTGTTTGGCGCAGCGTAAGGGTATAATAACTGAAAAAAGAGTGTGTAACCGATGAAATATTTAAAGCAATTTATGATTATTATTGCAGTTTCCTTTGTGGGAGAACTAATGCATTATTATATTCCACTTCCCATACCGGCCAGCATATATGGACTTGTTATTATGTTTATCAGCCTTTGTACAGGACTTATTAAGCTGGAAGCAGTTAAGTCTGTGGCAATGTTTCTTATAGAAATTATGCCTGTTATGTTTATACCTGCGGGCGTGGGACTTATGCAATCCTGGGGAGTTCTTAAAGAATCCCTTGTGCCTGTTGTATCAATTACAATTGTATCTACCATTGTAGTGATGGCTACGGCGGGATGGGTTACCCAGCTGGTAATCAGAGCCGGACGCAGGCATGATATGGAGGTACAGAACAATGAATAGCCTTCTTCAGACCACTGTATATTTTGGGGTTTTTATCAGTCTTGGCACGTATATTCTTGGAATGTGGCTGAAAAAGAAATTCAAGTTTCCTTTTTTTAATCCATTGCTGGTGTCAATAGCTGTTACAATACTTGTGCTGGTATTTTGCAGGATAGATTATAATACCTATAATGAAGGTGCCAGATATTTAAGCTACCTTCTTACACCGGCCACGGTTTGCCTTGCCATTCCACTGTATGAACAGCTGAGGCTGCTTAGAAAGAACTGGAAGGCGGTTGCGGCAGGAATATTGTCAGGTGTGGCGGCAAGTCTTTTATGCGTTCTGGTAATGGCATTATTATTCGGGCTTGACCACAGCAACTATGTTACACTGCTTCCAAAATCCATTACAACAGCCATTGGAATGGGTGTGTCAGAGGAGCTTGGCGGATATGTAACCATAACTGTTGCCGTGATTATTATTACCGGAATCATTGGCAATGTAATTGCAGATATAGTCTTTAGGCTGTTCAGGATTCAGGAGCCTGTTGCCAAAGGAATTGCACTTGGAACATCAGCTCATGCTATTGGAACAACTAAGGCAATGGAGCTTGGAGCGGTAGAAGGTGCCATGAGCAGTCTTTCAATCGCTGTTGCAGGAATACTGACAGTTATTGGAGCTGCGGTATTTGCTAACTTTATATAAATATGGAGCAACATGAATAATAAACTCAGAATAATTATATCTGTATTAATGTGCAGTCTTATATTGGCAATCACAGTTAATACCAAATATGCGATTAATCCCGTAATGGGTGAAACCACAGCAGCGACTGCAGGGCAGAGCTATTCCCAGCATGGACAGCTGGTGTCATATATTCCGTATACTAATCTGGAGCAGGAATGCCAGGGCAGGATTGATACGGCGGGAAGATATTATATCAGACAGAACAGCCTTAACAGAGGCTTACGTCTGACTGGCAGCATTGACAGTGTTAACTGCCTGCCGGAGCATATCAGATATACACAGATATTTGAACGTTGGAGTGGGGACAGTATTCCATGGAATCTTAAGAAAATAGTGACATACATTCATAACAAGGATGGACCCAAAGAGAGCAGCCTTATATAATCCGCAGTATTATATAAGGAGGTACCGGAATGACTGTATTCATTATCATTATGGGTGTTGCGGTTGCTGTAGCAGGCTTGTACTGCTTCATCGCAGAGAATAAAAAAAATAAGAATAATTAGGCTGAAAACATAGACAGCTGACTGGTACAGGGTGGAATTCCACCCTGTATTTTTTTATTCAGCGGGTGCCATAAACAGACCAATGGCTGGTGGATTATAGGTAAAAATAATAAAAAACACAGTAAATACCATTACCATAACAAAGCTGACCAATCCGGTATACCCTTTGCTTCCCCAGCCTGAATCAAGCTTGCGCCAGCTCCAGTAGTATGCGGTAACAACACTAATTATAAATACAAGAATATTGGCCCAGCCGTAATTGGTTCCAACAATTCCTGAATAGGTATAGAAAAGTACTACAATGGTAAGCATCCCTATGAAAATTGAGGTATAGCGAACTGCGGAGAAATTATCCTGATTTCTCCCATAGCCAAAGTATTCTATTATGGAGAATATAAGCATTGGAAAGAATATAAGCTTAAGGTGCTCCCAGGTGCTTTCATTAACGGCACCTACAAGTGAAGCAATGTAATTTTCTCCGGTCCATTCATATATAAAGTGCAGCAGTGTTCCTGTAATAATTGTAAATATTGCTCCTGCAATCTGCCAGCCTGTGTGAGAATCATAATAGGGTCTTGAATTCATGCTAAGCCTCCTGTATTAAATTGTATGCAAAAGGCCTGAAAATATTATTTAGTATATTGTAGATAATGAAAAATGTGAGATAATATGTTAAAATAAATTAATATATTGGTACAAAGAATCATATAAGGGGAGATTATTATGAAGAGAGTACAGATAATTAAGAAATTGTGCAGTGCAGCTATGGTGCTGTTATGTATCATATGCACACTCACAAGTACAGCAGCGCAGGATGATATTCCTCAGACCGCATCGGTGGAGCACGATACAGTCAGGGTGGGGTATTATCCTGTTGCCAATTATCAGGAGAAGAGTGAGGATGGTACATATTCAGGCTTTTCCTATGATTACTATATACAGATACAGAAATATACAAGATGGAATTATGAATTTGTAGAGGCCAGCTATGCGGACTGTCTTAAGATGCTTATCAATGGGGAGATTGATGTAATGAGCGGAATTGGCAGAACAGAAAGCAGGGAGGAGCAGATGTTCTTTTCTGATTATTCCGTAAGTAATTCCCAGAATAAGCTGTATGTCAGAAGTGACAATGACCAGCTTTTTTACGAAAGCTTTGATACTTTTGATGGCTGCAGGGTTGCCATGATGAAAGGAATGCTCACAGATGAGGTGACAAATTATGCAAAAGTGCATAATTTTCAAATTGATATAGTTGTATATGACACGATGAAGGAAATGGAAAGTGCACTTCTTGGTGGGGAAGTGGATTTGGTGTGTGCATCAAGCATTACCAATACCATTGATACCAAAATTGTTGGAAGAATGGATAAGCAGCCGCTGTATTATGCGGTCAATAATAGTAGAGAAGATATTGCACAGGAGCTTAATGATGCGCTTAGAAAAATAGTTGATAACAATCCTAATTTCTATACCCAGATGTCTGAGAAATATATGATAAGTGGTGCCAATGCTACAGCCACCTTTACAAGAGAGGAAATGGAGTATATTAATTCAGGCAAGGATGTGTATCTTATTGTTAATCCAGACTGGGCTCCTGTAACCTGGTATGATAGTGCAACAGGTGAATATAAGGGTATATTCATTGATGTCATTGATAAGATAGAGGAATACAGCGGGCTGAAGTTTAAGCTGTGTACAGAGGATGAATTCAATGCACTGGCTGTGGACGACCCGGATATGATTAATAATGTTGTGGCAATTCTTGCAGATGATAACAGCTGGTCTGCTCAGCAAAGTGTAATGATGACCAATCATGTTGTAGATTCATCCGTTGTAATGGTTACCAGAAAAGGAAGTAATGCATCAGAAGCAGATATAACCATAGCCCTTCCTAGCAGATTCTATATCGGATATGTAATGAGAAATGAGCTAAAGAATAAAAAGGTTATATATTACGATACTGTAAAGGACTGCCTGGACGCAGTTAACAGCGGCGAGGCAGATGCGACCTATGTTAATGAACTGGTGTCAACCTACTATTTGTCAACAATGGAATACAGTGAATTATATGCAACTGCTAATTCAGGATATTATGAAAACCTGGCGTTTGCCGTTAATAAGGATTCGGATGCACCCCTGTTAAGCATATTTGACAAATCCTTGTTATGCATTGGTACTAATGAGCTTGAGCAGATAATCATTCAGAATTCTATTGCAGAGGAACGTTTTTCATTTAGAGGGCTGTTTTATTCAAATCCGAAACTGGTGATTACACTTATCGTAGTGACAATACTTGTTCTGTGTGGAGTATTTGTTGCAATTTATATGATTATAGCAAGAAAAAAGAGAATTGAACGGGAGCTTAAAAAAGAATCGGATACCAGTGCTGCCAGAACAGAATTTTTTATGATGATAAGCCACGAACTTAGGACTCCACTTAATGCTATTGTTGGATATCTTAATATAGCAGCCGGAGAGCTTGGCAAAAATAACCGGGAGGCAGAATACATAAGACGTTCTCAGAACGCGGCAGCTCAGCTTACCGCCATATCAGAGGATATGCTGGATTATACAAGGATTGCGTCAGATTCCATCGACATGAAGCAGGAGCTTTTTGACCTTAAGACTGTCATTGGTGATGTTGACCAGAATATTTCCATTAAGGCGGCTCAGAAGAACCAGAATTATTCAATCAAAATCAACAATATTTTACACGAGTATGTGGTGGGAGATAAGCTGAGACTGATTCAGATAATGCAGAATCTTTTAGGAAATGGTGTTAAGTTTACACCTGATGGCGGAACGATAACTGCATTGATAAGTGAAAAAGAACTGGATGAGCATACAATTGAGCTTACCTTTACCTGCACTGATACAGGAAAGGGTATGACAGAGGAGTTTCTGGACAAAATATGTGCTCCCTTTAATCAAAGTGACAGAGCATATTCACGAACCCATGGCGGAATGGGGCTCGGATTATTTCTTACAAAATATTTTGTCAATGCCATGAATGGAACAATTGCAGTTGAAAGCACCGTTGGCAAGGGCAGTACATTTACAGTAGTAATTCCATTAAAAAAACCTGACAGCGAGGTCGTTATTAACAATGAGATTAACTGTTCACACGTGAGAACCCTGATTGGAAGCAGAAGTCAGGAGGATAGTGCCCAGCTTAAGGATTTCCTTAAAAAGCTTGGCATTAAGTGTGATATTGTCACAGATCCGGAAAAGCTGGTGAGACGAATCCAGTCAAGACTGGGGACAGAGTATGCATATTCTCTATGCATCATAGACGAAGAGCTTATTATTGAAAACAGAGCAGTTGTTAAGGAAATCGCTGCTGTGGATGAGGACATCGTTATTTTTGCAACAACCGATAACAGCAGCAGTGTTGATATGCTTGCAGCAGATGAGGGAATAAGGCAGGTATTATACAAGCCTGTTTTCCAGTCGGTGCTTTTTGACGCAGTTATGAATACCTTTGGTGAATATGAACCGGAGAAGGATATATATGAACAGTATGATTTTACTGGTATCCGCGCAATTGTGGCAGAGGATAATTTCATTAACGCAGATATTCTTACAAGAATGCTGGAGGATGTTCATATAGACGTTACATTGTGTGAGAATGGACAGCTTGCTCTTGATACCTTTAATAATGCTGATGATGGTACATATCAGGTTATTTTCATGGATATTCAGATGCCGGTAATGAATGGATATGAGGCGGCACGTAATATCAGGCAGTCCAAGAGGGAACAGGGACGTACAATTCCAATTATTGCAGTAAGCGCCAATGCATTCCCGGATGATATTGCAAGGTCTATGGAGTCAGGCATGAATGAACATATATCAAAGCCCGTTAATCCAAGAACTTTATATGAGGCAATTGACAAATATTGCCAACCGGATAGTAAATGACAGGTGATACTACGAATGCTGGTAGTATCTACGATACTCTCTTGGAGAGCAGCCCTCGTGCTGCAGAAATATTCTGTTAAAGGTGGATATGCTTTTAAAACCGGACTGAAATGATATCTCGGTAATAGTAAGGTTAGTATCTGAAAGCAGGGACTGAGCATGCTTGAGACGTTGAAGGTTAAGATAATCAACGTAGCTGCAGCCAGTTGCCTGCTTAAATATTCTGGAGAAATAGCAGGGACTGAAGCCTGCGTAATCAGCAACCTCTTCAAGCCGCAGAGTCTGACGGCAGTTATCAGCAATGTAGCTGCAGGCAAGGGTTATTTTCTCAAAAAACTGACTGGTTCTGGTCTCTTTGGCACTTGTTCCCTTTAAAATTGTATTGTTAATATATATACCAAGCTCCATAAACATATCATATAGATTAATAACTGCTTCAACACCATGAAAGGGCTGCTTCTGCTCCTGAATGTCCACAATACGGCATATGGACTGCATCATGTTCTGGGCAAGACCGGGCTGGGAATCAGGACTTATCTGCTCAATCGTGCGAAACAGATTCAAATATGGGGCAAAATCCGGCAGCTCTGTACAAAGAGATGGCTGAAATTGAAGTATAACGATAGCCTCATCCGGATTACCCAGGTATTCGTGGAGCGCACCTGGCCAGACCATAATTATATCTCCGGGCTTCATTGTGTATACAGTATTATTAACTTGAATTATTGCTGGCTGCTTATAATTTGCGTCCTCTGGAAATGCTACTATTTCCACATACTTATGCCAGTGCATAGGGAAGGTATCAGCGCAGTAGCGTTTGCCAATAACGTTAATAAGCTGGTCAAAATGCAGATTTTCAAAAGTATTGTCAAGACTCATATTCTCACCATTTCCCGTGATTATTTCCATAAATTATTATTAAGATACGAAAAATAGTCTTCAAAGTCAATAGAATAACAAAATAATAGCAAAAAATGAGCAATAATCGTCAAAACATAGGTAGTATACATCGAAAAAAATGAGTATAATTCCACTGAGAAAAAGGAAAAGGTGATTATTATGACTGATAAAATGACAGATATGACAACCGGAAGTCCTGTAAAGCATATTCTTGCTTTTACATGGCCCCTGTTAATAGGTAATATATTCCAGCAGCTCTACAATGTAGTGGATTCAATAATTGTTGGAAGATTTGTAGGAAAGGATGCTCTTGCAGCAGTAGGAGCCTGTGGTTCGCTGAACTTTCTTTTCTTTTCACTGAGTCTTGGACTTGCTACAGGTGTAGGAATACTTGTATCCCAGTATTATGGGGCAAGGAACGATGACCTGGTAAGCAAAACAATAGCCAATTCAATATACGTACTTTCAGTAGTATCAATATTGATAAGCGTAGTTGGAACCGTATTCACACCGGCTTTTTTATCCATGCTTGATACTCCTCAGGAGATAATGAGCGATGCGGTTATATATCTTAGAACTACCTGTGCCGGAATGATATTTATTGCTGTATATAATGGTGTTGCATCTATTCTAAGAGCTTTGGGAGATTCCAAGACGCCATTGTATTTCCTGATTATTTCAGGTGTTGTTAATGTGGTTCTTGACCTCTTATTTGTAATAGTATGGAGAATGGGTGTATTCGGAGTAGCTTTTGCAACCGTAATTTCACAGGTAGTTGCAGCAGTTGCAAGCGTTATATACGCTTATAAGAAGATTTCGTATTTTCATCTTAAGAGAAGTCAGATGTCACCTGATTGGGGAATTATTGGTAAGTCCTTCAGACTTGGTATGCCTGTTGCACTGCAAAATTCCATGATAGCAATATCCTGTATTGTTCTTCAGCGTGTTGTTAATGGTTTTGGAACTACAGTTATTGCCACATTTACAATTACCGGACGAATTGAGCAGATTGTCCAGCA
Source organism: uncultured Butyrivibrio sp. (assembly GCA_964441705.1). Taxonomy (GTDB): domain Bacteria; phylum Bacillota; class Clostridia; order Lachnospirales; family Lachnospiraceae; genus Eshraghiella. The sequence continues at coordinate 68,657 of CAYTWF010000003.1, read as the reverse complement.
GCCATATGGTTCACTGGGAATAGCACTTACTACATATGCGGGACAGAATATGGGAGCGGGTAAAAAGGACCGTGTTGTACAGGGCTTTAAGAAGGGCTCCTTGATTATGCTGGCATTTACGGCAGTAATTGTTCCGGTAATGTTTTTCCTTGGCAGATATATTGTTGGAATCTTTGTTGATGATGTAGAGACAATAGTAATGGGAGCAAAGGCACTAAAAATAACAAGCATATGCTATTTTGGACTTGGTATGATATATGTTCCAAGAGCTATTCTTAATGGCTACGGCGATACAATATTCTCCTTTATTAATGGTCTGACTGAGGTTGCATGCAGAATCGGTTTTTCGCAGCTTTTGATGAGAATACCGTTCTTTGGCTACTGGAGTGTATGGGCTACCAATGGCTTTACCTGGGCAGTAACGGCAGTTGTATGTGTTATCAGATTTGCAAGAGGTAAATGGAAAAATAAGGCAATTATTAATTAAACCTTGTCGTGACAAAAAAATTGAAATATGATATTGGGAGTTGTATAATTAATACGGACTGTCAGTTAAGCACAAGGGGTAAAATATATGAATAATGAAGAAATAGAGCGCATAAGAAATGATGTGTTTGCTTCGGTTATATCCACTAATTACGATTATGTTGTATATATCAATGGACAGACTGGTGCATACACGTTATTTTGTTCTAAGGATGCAATTAAGGGAATACAGCCTGGCTATGGCGAGGAGTTTGATGTCATTGCGCCGCTGCTGGTAAGCGGAAGTATTATCTCAGATGAGAACGAAAAGGCTGTTAATTACACCAGAATTGCCAGCATAGGGGAGAATCTGGAGAACAGAGATGTGTTCCAGTTTATATGCAGGGCAACAGGGGAGGATGAGAAGCTGCATTATCGCAAGATAACACAGTATTATCTGAATCGGGATGATAAGAGTATTATTATGACAAGAGAGGATGTTACTGATACCTTTCAGGCAGAGACGCAGCGTAATCTTGCCCTTGCAAGTGCCCTTAAGGCAGCAGAGCAGGCCAGCAATGCCAAGTCACAATTCCTTTCAAGGGTCAGCCATGAGCTTAGAACTCCAATGAATGCCATAATTGGTCTGTCAGCTTTGGCCGCCTCAGATGTTAATAATCCAACAGCAATGGAGGATGCAATTGGCAAGATTGGAATGTCAGCGAGATATCTTTTATCCCTTATTAATGACATTCTTGAAATGTCACGAATTGAAAGTGGAAGAATGGTGCTGAATGAGGGACCATTTGATTTTGAGCAGTTAATAAGCTCTGTTAATACAATTATATATGGGCAGGCAACAAGCAAAGGTATAGATTACGATGCTATAGCCAATGGCTTTACTGAAGCTACATATGTAGGAGATGTTACCAAGCTCCAGCAGATACTTGTTAATGTACTTGGTAATTCAATCAAATTCACTTCGCCTGGCGGCAAAATAACTCTTTCAATAGAGCAGATTAGAAGAAATAACGATAGAGCAACGTTGAGATTTATTGTCAGTGATACAGGAATTGGAATTGATGAAGAATTCCTTCCGCATATATTTGATGCTTTTTCACAGGAATCCTCAAGCTATGTGTCCACTACCAATGGAACAGGCCTCGGTCTTGCCATTACTAAAAGCATGGTTGAGATGATGGATGGACATATCAGCGTTAAAAGCATTAAAAATGTGGGTTCAGTATTTACTATTGAGGTTCAGCTGGGAATATCAGAGGACAGCAGGCAGCGGCTGGAGCTTATTAATTCCATGAATCTTTCAATGCTTAAGGCTCTTGTAGTAGATGATGATGTGGTTGTATGCCAGTCAACCCAGAAGATTCTTACATCTATGGGAATGCAGGCAGAATGGGTGGATTCGGGAATAAGAGCAGTGAATCTCGTATCTGAGCTTCATAAGAAAAACAATGATTTTGACACTATATTTATTGACTGGAAGATGCCGGATATGGATGGTATTGAGACTACAAGACAGATAAGGCGTATTGTAGGACCTGATGTATCAATTATCATTATGACGGCCTATGACTGGTCCCATATTGAGACTGAGGCAAGGGCTGCCGGGGTGGATATGTTCATGGAGAAGCCGCTTTTCCAGTCCTCAATAATTAATGCATTTGAGAACATATTTATGATACATAAGGAAAAGATTAAGGTCGAACCGAGAAAGAACTACCGCTTTGAGGGACGCCGCTTCCTCCTTGCAGAGGACCATCCACTTAATGCTGAGGTTGCCAGGCGTCTGTTGGAAAAGACAGGAGCTGAGGTAATTGTAGTTGGTAACGGTCTTGAGGCAATGGAGACCTATACTGTTGCAGAGGCGCATTATTATGATGCAATTCTTATGGATATAAGAATGCCGGTAATGGATGGCTTTGCGGCAACTGCCAATATTCGAAAACTCAAAAAAGAGGGCAGCAGAGAGATTCCTATAATAGCTATGACTGCCAATGCTTTTGATGAGGATGTTGAACAGTCCCAGGCTCATGGTATGGATGCGCATATAACTAAGCCAATAGAACCGGAGCTTTTATACATGACGATAGAAAGACTTCTTAATAAAAAGAACAGATAACAGGTATACATTATGGCTAAAAACAACACTCTGGATATGGTTAATGGTTCTCCGATGAGAACAATTATATTGTTTTCTCTTCCAATACTGTTTGGCAATATCTTTCAGCAGCTTTACAATGTTGTGGATACAGCGGTAATTGGTAATGTTCTTGGAGATAATGCACTTGCAGCAGTTGGTGCAACTGCTGCTCTTTATGGTGTTGTTCTGGGCCTGGCCTCAGGAATGACTAATGGCTTTGCAGTTGTTCTTGCAAGATATTATGGAGCTGCAGATAAGGAGCGGGTTAACAGGACGGTATCACTTACCTTTGCATTGACCGCAGTAATTGCTGTGATTTTTACACTGATAAGTGTTATATTCCTTAGACCGGTGTTGGGATTTCTTGCGATTCCGGATAATATTATTGGCGATTCCCAGATATATCTGGAGATTATTTTGGCATTTATGGTCATTACTCTTTTCTACAATACACTTGCAGGTCTTCTAAGAGCCATAGGTGACAGCAAGACCCCGCTGGTGGCTCTTGTTATATCAACAATTATTAATATTATTCTTGATATTGCGCTGGTTAAGTGGATGCACATGGGTGTAGCGGGAGCAGCAATAGCAACCGTTATCTCACAGCTTGTATCTGTAATATACTGCGTGGTGTATATAATACGTAAATGCCCGGTCCTTATTCCTCATAAGCAGTATATGGTTATGGATAAGGGAATTATTGCAGACCTTCTTACCACAGGTCTGTCAATGGGATTAATGTACGCCATTGTAAGTATTGGTTCTGTAGCACTCCAAAAGAGTGTTAATTCACTGGGGCAAAGGACAATTACAGCCCATACGGCAGCCAGAAAAATAGACGATATATTCATGATGCCCCTTGGCACATTAAGCACCGCTGCATCAACCTTTGCCAGTCAAAATTACGGAGCAGGAAATATGAAGCGTGTAATCAGAGGAATCAAGGATTCACTCATAATTGCATTTATCTGGAGCGGTATATGCTGCATTCTTGCTTTTGCAGGCAGTGGACTTATGACCAGACTGCTTACCGGAACAACGGATGGGCTTGTTATTGACACTGCATCAAAATATATTCATATTAATATTCCCTTCTTTTTTGTATTAAGCTTCCTCCTTATTCTCAGATGTTCTCTTCAGGGAGTAGGACACAAGCTTGTACCCCTTACCGGAAGTATAATTGAGCTTGTGTTTAAATTCGGCGCGGTGGGTCTTATAACTCCGGTTATGGGATACATGGGCGTATGTATTACTGAGCCTGTTATCTGGACCGTGTGTGGAATAATTGTGCTTATTGATTTCATCGTGTTTATAAGAAAACAGAATGTAAAAAACATTTAAAAAATGGTTGACATTGAAAATCCTGGTGCTATAATATAATCAAACATATGAACAAGTGCTCATATGATGAAACGTGAGTGGTAAAGGAGAAGATGATAATGAAGAAAACCTATAAGATTGAAGTTGACTGCGCTAATTGTGCTAATAAGATGGAGGATGCTGCTAAGAAGACGGATGGAGTTAAGGATGCTGCTGTTAATTTTATGACTCTTAAAATGGCAGTTGAATTTGAAGAGGGTAAGGACCCTAAGGAAGTAATGAAAGCGGTACTTAAGAACTGTAAGAAGGTTGAGGATGACTGCGAGATTTTTATCTAATATAAGCAGATAAGGAGGCCTGATATGAATAAGAAGCAGAGGAACGTTTTAATCAGAATTGGAATAGCAATTGTACTTATTATTTTATTAGAGGTACTGCCGGTTACCGGATATTTGAAATTTGGATTATTTATGATTCCATATCTGGTTATTGGATATGACATACTTAAGAAGGCATTTAAGGGAATTATTCATGGACAGGTATTTGATGAGAATTTTCTTATGGCTATAGCCACTGTTGGAGCAATAGCTCTTGGTGAGTATACAGAAGGCGTGGCAGTTATGCTTTTTTACCAGATAGGCGAGCTGTTCCAAAGCTATGCAGTTGGCAGAAGCAGACGTAACATAAGCGAACTTATGGATATCAGACCGGATTATGCCAATCTTGAGGTGGATGGGGAGGTTAAGAGAGTTGACCCGGACGAGGTAGAGATTGGAAGTATAATTGTAGTTAAGCCTGGAGAAAAGATACCTATAGATGGCGTTGTTGTTGAGGGAAGGTCCTCACTTAATACAAGTGCACTTACAGGCGAGAGTCTTCCACGTAATGTAGCCGAGAAGGACGAGGTAATAAGCGGATGTATTAATGAGTCAGGTCTGTTAAGAATAAGAACCACCAGAGAATTTGGAGAATCTACAGCTTCTCAGATTCTTGACATGGTGGAGAATGCAAGCTCCAAGAAATCAAGGTCAGAGAATTTCATAACAAGGTTCGCAAGAATCTATACACCGGCGGTGTGTATCGGTGCACTTGTACTTGCAGTTGCGCCGCCACTTGTAAGGCTGGTAATTATGGGAATATCGCCAGACTGGCTTAGCTGGATATACAGAGCGTTAACATTTCTTGTAATCAGCTGTCCGTGTGCACTTGTTATAAGTATTCCTCTTAGCTTTTTTGCCGGAATTGGCGGAGCGAGCAGGGAGGGTGTCCTTGTTAAAGGCTCTAATTATCTTGAACTGCTTTCTCAGACAAGGACGGTTGTATTTGATAAAACAGGAACTATGACCGAGGGTGTATTTGAGGTTGTAGGAGTTCATCACAACAAGCAGGAGGAGCATATAATACTTGAATATGCAGCACTTGTGGAGAGCTATTCTACGCACCCAATCAGCAGAAGCCTTATTAAAGCCTATGGCAAAGAGATAGATAAGAGCAGAGTCAGTGATGTTGAGGAGATAAGCGGCAATGGTGTAACAGCTGTTGTTGACGGACACCGGGTGGCAGCAGGTAATTCAAGACTTATGGATAAGCTTGGAATAAGCTGTATGGAATGTCATTGTGTTGGAACTGTAGTTCACATAGCAGTTGATGGAGTATACGAGGGACATATTCTTATAGCAGATAAGCTTAAGACGAATGCCAAGGCCTCTATCAAGGCATTGAACAGGGCCGGTGTTGAAGAGACGGTTATGCTTACCGGTGACAAAAAGAATGTGGCAGACAGTGTGGCTGCACAGCTTGGAATCAGCAGGGTATACAGTGAGCTTCTTCCTGGAGATAAGGTAAGCAAGGTTGAGGAGCTGCTGGGTACAATGAAGGGCAGGGATAAGCTGGCATTTGTAGGAGACGGAATTAATGATGCACCGGTTCTTTCAAGAGCAGACATTGGTATTGCAATGGGTGCACTTGGCTCAGATGCAGCAATTGAAGCCGCAGATATTGTACTTATGGATGATGACCCTCTTAAGATTGCCAAGGCAATTAAGATATCAAGAAAATGTATTCGTATAGTATATGAGAATATATATTTTGCAATAGGAATCAAAATAGTGTGCCTTATATTAGGTGCAGTAGGTATTGCCAATATGTGGCTGGCTATTTTTGCCGATGTAGGGGTAATGGTAATTGCAGTGCTTAATGCAATAAGGGCACTTATGGTTAAGAAATTATAGAGAGTGAGTGAGAATATGTCTGAATTAGAAGTTGAAAGCTGTGACTGCTGTGAGATTCACGAGAATTTACTTAAGATAGTTAATGATACACTTCCAGAAGAAACAGAACTCTATGACCTTGCTGAGTTATTCAAGGTGTTTGGGGATTCTACAAGAATTAGAATTCTATATGTATTATTTGAAGCAGAGGTGTGCGTGTGTGATTTGGCAGAGGCACTTAACATGACTCAGTCAGCCATATCCCATCAGCTCAAAATACTTAAACAGAGCAGACTGGTAAAAAGCCGCAGGGAGGGCAAATCTGTATTTTACTCATTAGCGGATGCACATGTGAGAACAATTATCGACCAGGGACGAGAGCATATAGAAGAATGATAGAAATCAGTCGGGCAGTGATAGAAGCTGCCCGATTTTGGTTATGTGTCGTGAAAGCACTCTATCGCAATGTCATTAACTTAAAAAGACTTTATTATTTGGACGAATCACCGAATAAAATAATGTCAAATCACCGAATGAAATAATGCCAAATCACCGAATGAAATAATGCCAAATCACCGAAAATGATTGATAAAAAAATCAAAAGAGGGTAAAATAAGCATACAGAGGTGATAATGTGAAAAAATATAAAAAAAGAATTGCAGATAAAATTATAGAGAAAAAACTTGCAGGCAAAGGCGCTATATTAATTGAAGGCCCCAAGTGGTGTGGAAAAACTACCACTGCTGAACAACTGTCAAATAGTATTTTGTATATGTCGGAACCTGATAAAATAAGGCAAAATATAACTATGGCAGAGGTTAGTCCTTCTATGCTCCTTAAAGGAAGTACACCAAGACTAATTGATGAATGGCAAATTGCACCAAAACTTTGGGATGCTGTGAGATTTGAAGTTGATCATAGAGATGAAGACGGACAGTTTATTCTAACTGGATCGGCAGTACCTCCAGAAACTAATGAAATAATTCATACAGGAACAGGTAGATTCGCCTGGATAAGAATGAGACCAATGAGTCTATATGAGTCAGGTGAATCCAATGGAGCAATTAGTCTGAAAGAATTATTTAATGCACCTGAAAGAATAGAAGGTGTTAATCAGATAGATATTGCCAGATTAGCGTTTTTAATCTGTAGAGGAGGTTGGCCTAGAGCTTCTTTTTATGAGGACGATATAGCATTGGAACAGGCGGTGGATTATTATGATGCTATTGTTAGAACTGATATTTCAAGAGTTGATGGAGTAACAAGGAATGAAGAACGTGCTAGAGTACTAATGCGTTCGTATGCAAGGAACCAAGGTGGACAGGTGGCATATACTACAATCAGAGATGATATGAAGAGTAATGATGCGGACACACTTGATGAAGATACAGTTGTTTCATATGTTAATGCACTTAAAAAAATCTTTGTTATTGAAGATATGCCAGCTTGGAATCCTAATCTTCGTTCAAAAACGGCAATTAGAACATCTGACACACGGTATTTTATTGATCCATCAATAGGAGTGGCTGCCATGGGGTTAGGTCCCGATGATCTTATCAATAATTTAGAGACATATGGACTTATGTTAGAATCCTTATGTGTTAGAGATTTACGAATATATGCAGATTCAATTGGAGGTAGTGTTTATCATTATAGAGACAAGTCTGGACTTGAATGTGATGCAGTAATTCATCTTAGAAATGGTTCTTATGGACTTATTGAAATTAAGCTTGGAGGAGATGCTGCTATTGAACATGGAGTAGAGACACTAATAACTCTTAAAAATAAAATAGATACAGATAGAATGAAGGAACCTTCTTTTCTGATGGTTCTTATAGGTGTGGGTGAATATGCATATAAGAGACCAGATGATGTATATGTTGTACCAATAGGATGTTTGAAGGACTAGAAGAATAAATTAGTGATAAATGGGATTAATTATGGTAATATAAGACCAATGGTTTTGTTTTACCATAATTTTTTTGCATTCCAGGAGGTGCGCAATGCAGTACAGAAAGAATCGTAGTGGGGAAGATATATCCATGCTTGGGTATGGGTGCATGAGGTTTAGCAAAAAGGGAACGAGTATTGATATTGATAAGGCAGAGAAGGAAATAATGGCTGCCATTGACGCAGGAGTTAATTATTTTGACACTGCATACATATATCCAGGAAGTGAGGCAGCGCTTGGGGAGATTCTTGCAAGAAATAATGCAAGAGATAAGGTCAATATAGCGACGAAGCTGCCATCTTACATGATTCAGTCACGTCAGGCAATTGATAAGACTTTTGATGAGGAATGTAGAAGACTTAAGACAGACCATATCGATTATTATCTTATGCATATGCTTACAGATGTTGTAACCTGGAACAAATTAGTAGACCTTGGAATCAAGGAATGGATTAATCAGCAGAAAGCAGCTGGAAAGATTCGTAATATTGGTTTCTCTTTCCATGGCAACACAGAAATGTTTATTAAGATACTTGAGGCTTATGACTGGGATTTTTGCCAGATTCAGTACAACTATATGGATGAGAACAGCCAGGCTGGCAGACGTGGACTTATGGCTGCAGCAGAGAAAGGAATTCCTGTAATTATTATGGAGCCACTTCGTGGTGGCAAGCTTGTAGATATGCTTCCCGAGAAGGCTAAGAAGCTTATAGCCGCCAATCCTAAAGGATATTCTCCGGCAGAATGGGCTTTTAGATGGTTATGGAATCAGCCACAGGTAACCTGTGTATTGTCAGGAATGAATTCAATGGAAATGGTTGAAGAGAATATTAGAATCGCTTCTAATGCCAAGGTCGGAGAATTTACTGATGAAGACAATCAGATGATTGATAAAATAAAAGATGAGATTAACCATAATATCAAGGTTGGATGTACTGGCTGCGGATATTGTATGCCATGTCCAAGAGGTGTTGATATTCCAGGAACTTTTAGATGCTACAATGAGATGTACACTGAGACTAAGATGGGTGGACGTGGTGAATACGCTCAGGTAATTGGCCTGAGAAAAGAACCTGGATTTGCAACCCAGTGTATTAATTGTGGCAAGTGTGAGCAGCACTGCCCACAGCATATATCAATTAGAGCCGAGCTTAAGAAAGCTGATAAGGCACTTAGACCTTTACCATTTAAGATTGGTATTGCAATAGCAAGAAAATTTGTACTTAGGAAGACAAAATAATTATTATGAAAAAGACAGATATAAGAATTAAAGCACTAAAAGCAGCATTTCCACATACAATTCCCATATTTGCAGGATTCTGGTTTCTCGGACTAACCTATGGAATTTATATGAATGTATCAGGTTTTTCCTTCTGGTATCCAATGATAATGAGTCTGACTATTTTTGCAGGCTCAGTGGAATTCATTGCCGTTAACATGCTTCTGGGAGCATTCAATCCCATGCAGGCATTATTAATGACCTTAATGATTAATGCCAGACATCTTTTCTATGGAATATCCATGCTGGATAAATACAAAGGACTTGGGTGGAAGAAAATATATCTTATATTTGGAATGTGCGATGAAACATTTTCAATTAATTACACAGCGGACATTCCAGAGGGTGTGGACAAGGGATGGTTCTATTTCTGGGTCACACTGCTAGATCATTTTTACTGGTTCTTCGGAGCCACACTTGGCGGAATCTTTGGTTCATTGATTCATTTTAATACCAAAGGGTTGGATTTCGTTATGACAGCTATGTTTGTAGTTATTTTTATGGAACAGCGGCTAAAAGACAAGAATCACTTAAGCTCATTAATAGGACTTGGAATATCAGTTTTCAGTCTTGTAATATTTGGTGCAGACAATTTCATAATTCCTGCCATGGTTGGAATGCTGTTAATTCTTACAATTATTAGAAAACCAATGGAAAGGAAGGTGAGCTAAATGACTCTGACTCAGGAGATAATTACAATTAGTATGGTAGTATTGGGAACGGTTATTACAAGATTCCTTCCTTTTGCTGTATTTGGAAAGGGTAAAACAACTCCGAAATATATTCAATATCTTGGCAAGGTTCTTCCATCAGCAGTATTTGGAATGCTGGTTATATACTGCCTCAAGAATGTGTCGATAGTAACCGGTTCCCATGGAATTCCAGAGCTTATAGGAATATTGGTAACAATTGGATTACATTTGTGGAAAAGACAGATGCTATTATCTATAGCAGGTGGTACAATATGTTATATGCTGCTGGTACAGCTGGTATTTTAAGGCAAAGATAAAAACGCAACGTAGAAACCTCTACTAGAGCCGGTAGGTAGCCCGGCCGCATCATATATGGTGTAAGTAACCCTCCCTCCTTGGGTCGTCCGTTCTTTGTTGGCAGTACAATTAAAAGGAGGAGTTCGTTATGGACAAAAATGTATGTAAGCTTACAGTACTTTTTGAAGAACCATTCTGGATTGGCATTTTTGAAAAAGAAGCATCTGGAAAGCTGTCAGTATGTAAAGTGACCTTTGGTTCTGAACCAAAGGATTACGAAGTGTATGACTTTGTTTTGAAAAATTATTATAAGCTAAAATTCAGTCCTGCTGTTCAGATTGAAAAAACAAAGTGTATTGGCAATCCCAAACGAATGCAGAGAGAAGTAAAAAGACAATTGCAGATACATGGAATTGGAACCAAGGCACAACAGGCTCTTAGTCTTCAACGGGAAGAAATGAAAACAGAACGAAAAAGCATCAGCAAGGAACAAAAGGAAGCTGATAAAGAGCGTATGTTTGCATTAAAACAGCAAAAACGAAAAGAGAAGCACAGGGGCAGATAATGCCCCTGCTTTTTTAATTTTAGTACAGGAGATTAGACAATGTTAACACCTACAATAGAGACAGATGCATTACCGCAACACCCCGGAGTTATTCTTGCGATACTCCGTTGGTGTAAGCTGGTGAATCTTCTTAAAGGTACGAATAAAATGCTCCGTATTTTCGTAACCCACCTGATAGCCAATATTTTGTATAGACATATTAGAGTCCAGAAGCAATGACTCCGCCCTTTCGATTCGTATTTTCTGAAGAATCTGCTTAAAAGTAAGCCCTGTGTATTCCTTAATTATCTTAGAAGTGTATTCCGGAGTGTAGTGGAATTTGTCCGCAATCATACCAAGATTAATGTCCGTGTAATTTTCCTGAATAAATCTGATAAGTCCGAACCTCTGTATATCCTCCTTACGCGTAATAGCAGGCAGTTCAACACTCTTGGAATAATATCTGAGCATAAGTGTAAAAATATTCATAAGAGTGTTGGTCATCATTGTAATCCAATAGGTATCTCTATTGATATTCTCCCATAGCAGAAAGGTTACTGCTGTCTTAATATGAAAATCAGTCCCCGTATGAAAAATAATGTAATCATTAACATTCCTTGCATAGATGCTGTTAATAAAGAACATTGAGATTATATTGTTATCTCGTAGAAAGTTGAAGAAAATATTCTCCAGAGTGCTCTTTTTCACAGGAATCTGAATAACAACGCTTTCGTCAAATACAGATATGGAATGCTTGACCTCCGGCGGCATCAGAATGAAATCCCCACCACGCAGCTCAACAGTCTTATCTCCAATCTGCTGGGTGCAGCGACCGTCATATACATATGTAAGCTCAAAAAAAGTATGGTTGTGTACAATAGCAGGAGTGTAGCAGTTGTGCTTAAGTGCGGTAACAGGCTGCCCGGCATCAAATATCCAGTAGTCCTCATACATAGGCGGAACAGTCTCTGCCATCTCCGGAATAATCAGATGATGGGATTTGACGAAATCCATATCCATCGTAGATAAAAAAAGCTTGTGGGAGTATTCCTGCTGAGTTGAATAATAATATCTTTTATAGAATAATTCCTCTTCATTAAGTTCAAATAATTTCTTCTGTAATACTTCAAAATCCATATTATCTCCTATATATTAAAAAACATAGTACTGTTTATATAAATATTAATATTTATATTAAAAAATGTCAATAGAACTGATTTGATTAAACAATGGTTAATGACTACGATACATTATATTATATGTACATAAACAAAGCAAGTCATACAGAAAGGACGACAGATGGAGAATAGTATTATAGCTGAAGTAAAACATATGACCAAGCGTTTTGGTTCAACTGTTGCATTGAATGATGTTAACCTGACAGTGAAGACCGGCAGGATACTTGGACTTATAGGAGAGAATGGCTCAGGCAAATCAACTGTCACCTCCATATATGCAGGAATGCAGAAGGCGGATGCCGGAGAAATGACATATAAGGGCAGCAGCTGGAATCCTTCCTCAATGATAGATGCCCTTGAGCATGGAGTCGGAATGATTGTTCAGGAAAGAGGAACTGTGCCGGGAATAACAGTTGCCGAGAATATTTTCCTTGGAGAGACAGCTCAGTTTTCACGCTGTGGAATTGTTAATCGCAGGAAAATGAACAGCGCAGCCCAGAGCATCCTTAATGATATTGGAGCGGACCACATTAATGCAGCCACTGTTACAGGTGCTATCGACCTTCAGGATAGAAAGCTTATTGAGATTGCCAAGGTTATGGGTAAGAATCCTGATATTTTGATTGTGGATGAGACAACAACCGTTCTTTCTCAGAAGGGCAGACAGATTATTTACAGGATAATGGAGAAGATGAAAAAGGAGAATAAAGCAGTTATTTTTATCTCCCATGACCTTGATGAAATAATGAATGTATGTGACGAGCTGACAGTATTAAGAGATGGCAAAATAATAATTACCTTTGATAAAGAAGAGTTTGACGAGGACAGAATTAAGACCAGCATGATAGGAAGAGAGCTTCAGGGCGATTATTACAGAAGCGACTATGATGGTACATATTCAGACGAGGTTGTACTTGAGATTGAGGATGGCAGCCTGAGGGACAGACTTATTGATTTCAGTCTTAAGCTTCATAAGGGTGAGATACTTGGAATCGGCGGATTGTCACATTGCGGAATGCACACTCTTGAAAAGGTTCTTTTCGGAGCTGAAAAGCTGGAGAAGGGAAAGCTTACCTGCTATGGCAAGCCACTTACCGGAGAGGCAATGGCCATGAAGGAAAAGGTCGGCTATGTTGCCAAGGACAGGGATGTTGAATCTCTTTGCCTTAATGCAAGCATCAGGGACAATATAGCAGCCGGAGGGCTGGATGAAATTGCAGTCGGTGGAGTACTTGTTTTGCCGGGCAGGGAAAAGACCTATGTTAATCGTCAGATAGAGAACCTGTCAATTAAATGCAGTGATATGGACCAGTATGTATCAGCACTTTCAGGAGGCAACAAGCAGAAGGTCGTATTCGGAAAGTGGATTGGAAGAGGCAGCGAAATACTTATTCTGGATTGTCCAACAAGAGGAATCGATATTGGTGTAAAGCAGGCAATGTATCAGCTTATGTATAAGATGAAAAAAGAAGGCAAATCCATTGTAATTATTTCTGAAGAAATGGCTGAGCTTATTGGAATGTCTGACAGACTTGTTGTTATGAAGGATGGACGTGTTGCAAAGGAATTTCAGCGAAGCGCAGAACTTAATGAATCAGATATTATAAGATACATGATTTAAGGAGAGCAGAAGATGAACACAGCAAAAATTAAGAAAACCTTGTTAAACCTTGCTCCACTTGTGGGACTGATTCTTTTGTACATAGTATTTATGATACTTGGAAAGAAAGCAGATATTAATATGGCGTATGGAATGAAGGCCATATTGAATCAGTCGGTGGTGGTAGCAATAGTAGCCACGGGAGCCATATTTATATACACACTTGGTTCCTTTGATATCAGCCTTGGTGCCAGCGTGGCAGTAAGTGCACTCCTTGGAGGAATGGTATATAACGCCACTGGAAGCATTCTAATAATGTTTCTGGTATGTATTGGAGCAGCGGTGCTTATATCTCTTGTTAATTCAGTGCTGGCATCCATATTCAATCTGCCGGTATTCGTAACAACAATTGCAATGCTCAGTGTTTTAAACGCACTGGTGCTGCTGCTTATCAAGATTAATGACAACGGAGCAACAATTGCAGTTCCATCAGCAGCAGTCAAGGCCTTTGACAATATGGGCTTTAAGGCAGCAATACTTGTAGCGTTTTTCCTTCTGTGTATGTTTATTTTTACCTTTACACCGATTGGAAGAAAACAAAAGCTTCTTGGAGGTAATGCGGTATGTGCCAAGCTGACAGGAATATCTGTTAAAAAGCTTTCAATTGCAGCATTTGTAGTGGCGGGTCTGGGAGTTGGACTTGGTGCATTTGTATCAATAGTATATGCGCCTACTCTTACCAGAAATACAGCCTCAAGCGTTGGAATGGATGTAATTATTGCAATCGTATTTGGTGGAATGCCTGTATCAGGCGGAGCAAGAAGCAAAATAACGGCGGCAGTAATAGGCGCATTTTCCATGACATTTTTAAGTCAGATAATGACCTTACTTAATCTTAACTCAGGAATAGGGCAGATGGTAAAGGCAGTAATTTTTATACTTGTAGTATTTATTGCAACCTTTAACCAGAGAAGCAGACAGCTGCCAAGGTAAGGCAGCACAACACAGGTATCCAGTGCATAGTGCACTTCATACATAAAAAAATATTGGAGGATATTACAATGAAAAGAATTTGGGCAGCAGTCATAAGCTTGATGCTTGTAGCAGCAATGCTTGTGGGATGTACCGGCAAAACAACCGGCTCATCAACAAAGGGTGACACAGCAACAGGAGAGCAGACAACAACTGACGGTGGTACAACACTTGATACCAGCAAGACAGTAAAGATTGGTATTCTTGTATCAGACACAACCTCAGCAGAGGCACTGGCATTCCAGACCTATTACAAGGACTACATTGGTAAGCAGTATAATGTAGAGCTTATTTACTCAGATGAGCTTAAGGATGCAGCTGGCGAGAAGTCAGCAATTGATACCTTTATTACCAACAACTGTAAGGCAATTATCTCGTTGTCATCATTTGACAGAGTTGCACAGCTTACACAGTGCTCAGAGGCAGGAATCTATTATGCAGTTGCTACAGGAACCTTAACAGATGACGAATATGCACAGGTAAAGGATAACGAATACTATGTTGGTGCTGTTGGACCATCACTTGAGGTTGAGTACCAGACAGGCTATGACATGGCTAAGTATTACCTTGATAAGGGCGTTAAGAATTTTGCAATATTTGGTGGAGCAGTTCCTTATTATACAGAGATGCATATCTACCGTGTAGCTGGAATGCTTATGGCTATGGCAGATGCGACAGGTAAGGATTATAAGGGAGCTAATACCAAGGAAGTAGTTGTAGGTCAGATTATGCAGGATGCAGCAGTTGATACAACAGCAATTGGAGATGTTAACATTCTTGGATATGTTGGCGGCTACGACATGGATGATGCATGGTTTGGCAAGTGTGCACAGATGGCACAGACACCAGAGCTTGAGGTTATTCTTGCAGTAGGTAATGGTTCTGATTTCTTCGGAACAGCGGTACAGGGAACAGAGGTTAAGATTGCCAGCGTTGATGCTTATGCCAGCTCATATGGCGATGCAATGAAGTCAGGAATGCTTGATTACCTGGCAGGTAAGTTCTCAGCCAGCATTGGACCAATCTTTATTGCAGCATACAGTGCAGCACTTGGAGCTCCAATCAGAACAGCTGATAATGAAGCCTTAGCACTTGACCAGGGCTACTGGATTGCAACCTCATATGAGGATTTTGAAAAATACTATGCAGTAGACAGCTCTATTGATGCACCTGCTTATACTAAGGAAGACCTTGATACCTTATTAGGTGCAGATTATAACACATTTGCTGATTTCGTAAGCAAATACACATTTGAAGACATTAGTAAGTAAATAATTACAGTTAACAGTGCCGGGTCAGTCTTCGGCCCGGCACAATACAGGATGAAAGGCAATTAACAATATGGAAAATACAAAGAAACCATTAGTAAGCAGAATATTTGGAATAGGAACAATTCCTGTCGTTACATTGATTATTATGATTGTACTGTGTTTTGCCAATGGCATCAGACTGTTTGAATCAGAGGGAAATGTTGCTGCATTTTTAAGGTCAACTGCATCAGTAATGCTTACAACATTTGCACTTTCTATTAACCTGAATTCAGGAAGATTTGATTTTTCCATAGGTTCAATAGCACTTTTATCATCAATAATCAGTTCACAGATATGCATTAACATGGGACTGCCGACAGCCGCCATGCTTGCCATATCGCTTGTGTCAGGAATTGTACTTGGAACAGTCTCAGGACTGGTGTACATAATCGTCAAGCTTCCGCCAATAATTGTATCACTTGGCGTGGCACTGTTCTATGAAGGACTGGCATTTACAATAACTAAGGGCTACGGAGTGAATTTTGTAACCAATATAGGTCTTACAAGCTTTCCGGGAGTTCGTAATTATCTCATTTTAATAGTAATAAGTCTTTTGGTGGTCTATGTAATATTTGACCGCACCAGATTTGGGTATAACTACAAGGCTCTTTTGAGCGGACAGAAGGTAGCAGTTAATACCGGAATCAAAGAAATACCTAATGCAATTGGATGCTATGCAATAGCCGGAGGGCTGATGGGACTTGTAGGCTTCATAAGTGCATCCAACACCGGCAATATCCAGATGGCACTTAATTTTGGCTCAATTGGAGTAATGTTTACAGCCTTCCTCCCAATGTTTATTGGCGGATTTATTGGAAGATTCTGTAACGATAAGCTGGGATATATGCTTGGAGCAGTAACAACAGCACTTATTTCTCTTATGTACGCAAGACTTAATGTAGATTCATCAATTCAGCAGATTACAACAGCCGTAATTCTGGTTGTGTTCCTGATATATCTGAATAATGAAGGCAAGCTTAAGGGATTGTTTAAAAGAACGGGGTGCAGATAATGAAATACAAAGCAGTAATTTTTGACCTGGATGGAGTTATATGCTGCACAGATGCCTATCATTATCAGGCATGGAAGCACATAGCTGACGAGAAGGGAATATATTTTGACAGAGAAATCAATAACAGACTGCGTGGCGTAAGCCGTATGGAAAGTCTTGAAATAATACTTGAACGCAGTCAGGTTCAATATACAGCAGCAGAAAAGGAGCAGATGACCGAGGAAAAGAACAATATATACAGGGCACTGCTGAAGAATATGTCAGAAAAAGACCTGACAGATGAGGTTAAGAATACACTTGATGAGCTTAGACGCAGAGGACTTAAGCTGGCAATCGGTTCATCAAGTAAGAATACAAGAACAATACTTAAGCAAATTGGACTTGAAGGTTATTTTGACGGAATAAGCGATGGCAACAACATTATCAGGTCCAAGCCTGACCCTGAGGTATTCCTTAAGGCAGCACAGCTTATTCATGAGGACCCACACAGCTGTCTTGTTGTGGAGGATGCAAGAGCAGGAATTGAGGCAGCCATGCTTGGAGGCTTTGACAGCGCAGGCTTGTCAGATGCAGCACAAAGCGGACTTGCAACATATACGTTAAGCAGCTTTAAGAACCTGCTTGAAATCTAAACAATAAGGTCAGAGCCAGACAGCTTTGACCTTATATATTACCGGAGGAAATTATGGAATATAACAAACGACCATTCAGCCTTACCAAAAGCGATATTGACTGGGTAGAGGCTACATTTGAAGCAATGACGCTGGAAGAGAAGATTGGACAGCTTTTCTGTCCTATTGGATATTCCACAGACCCTGATTATCTTAATAATGAATTACTTGGCAAAAATATTGGAGGTCTTTTCTTCCGCGATGGCATAGGACAGGAAATGCAGAGTACCTTTGCATATGCCCAGAATAACAGCAAAATTCCTCTTCTCGTAGCATCTAATCTTGAGGCAGGAGGCGACGGCGCAGCGATTGACGGAACACCTTACGGCAAGCAGATGGAGGTAGCGGCAGCAGGCAATCCCAAGTATGCCTACAGACTTGGTAAAATATGCTGCAGTGAGGCAGCAGCACTGGGAATCAACTGGTCCTTTGCACCGGTAGTAGATATAGATAATAATTTCAGAAATCCAATTACCAATGTGAGAACCTATGGCAATAATCCTGAGAAAATAATCAGCTTCGCAAAGGAATACATGCGGGGCGCCAATGAAGAGCATGTCGCAGTAGCCATTAAGCACTTTCCTGGCGATGGCGTTGATGAGCGTGACCAGCACATACTTACCTCTGTTAATTCTCTCTCAATGGAGGAGTGGGACAAAACCTATGGACACGTATATAAAAGCCTGATTGACGAGGGTGCATTAAGTGTAATGGTGGGACATATTGCCATGCCCGCATATCAGACACACTTTAACCCTTCAATGGCTGGAAAGCTTATGCCTGCATCACTGTCACCTGAGCTTTTATTAAAGCTTCTGCGCGGTAAGCTGGGATTTAATGGACTTATCGTAACAGATGCAACTCCAATGGTTGGCTTTACCTGTGCAATGGAACGAAGCAAAGCAATACCTTTTGCCATAGAAAGCGGCTGCGACATGATTCTTTTTAACAGAGACCTTAACGAGGATTACCAGTATATGATGGAGGGCTATCGGGATGGTCTTCTCTCAGAAGCCAGACTTAACGAGGCAGTTAAGAATATTCTGGCAGCCAAGGCCTCTCTTAAGCTTCACATCAAGAAGAAAAAGAATGAGCTGGTTCCGGGCAGGGAGGCACTTTCTGTACTTAAATGTAAAAAGCATGTTGATTGGGCATATGAGCTGGCTGACCAGTCCATAACACTTGTAAAGGATACTCAGAATATTTTGCCTATATCACCGGATAAGACTAAAAGGGTTCTGCTTGAGATTCTTGGTAATGCCAAATCCAACGAAAGAGTAACTGCAGCAGTTAAGACAGGTCTTGAAAATAAAGGCTTTGACGTAACCCTGTATGAAAAAGAGGATTTTGCCAAGGGAATAGACAATGTTACCATGCTTAAGAACAAATATGACCTGGTGCTGTACATAGGCAATGTGGAAAATGAAAGCAACAAGACTACCAACAGACTTGAATGGTACACCTTTTTCGGACAGGGTAATAATGTTCCATGGTTCGTTAAAGAGGTTCCAACGCTGTTCGTAAGCCTTGCAAATCCATATCACCTGTTTGACGTGCCTATGATTCAGACCTATATTAACTGCTATTCCAATAACAATTATGTGATAGAGACTATGATAGAAAAGCTGTGCGGCAATGGAAGATTTAAGGGTGAAAGCCCTGTAGACCCATTCTGCGGAAGAAGAGAATTACGATTTTAAGGGGAAAATACCATGAGAATACAACATTTACAGACTAATCATATGACTAATCCAATGGGCTATGTGCTTAACGGGCTGCATTTCTCATGGACAGTGGAGGATACAGAGGGCACAACGGACCAGTATACCAGAATTGTAATTGCAAAGGATGAACAATTTGACAATGTATTATTTGATACTGGAAAGCTGCCCAATCTGGGTCATCCGTATTTTGAGCCGGAATATAACCTTAAGCCTGATAGAAGATACTACTGGAGGGTTACAATAAGAACTGATATTAATGAGGAATGTACCAGTGACACTGCCTGGTTTGAGACTCCTGTTGCTGGAGAATGGAAGGCGGACTGGATTAGAGCTGTGGGCGATACTCAGGCAATGCCAAGAATTTATAAGAATATAGAGGTTGGCAAAGGACTGCGTCGTGCTGTAATAAGGTGCTGCGGCTACGGACTTTATGAGTGTAGCATTAATGGTCAAAAAACAGGCAGTGAATATCTTATGCCTGGATATTATTCCTATGATTTGTTAAACCAGTATCAGACCTATGATGTTACACAGGAGCTTAAAAGCGGCAGTAATCAGATAAGCTTTATTCTTGGCAATGGCTGGTACAAGGGCCGATTCGTATTTGAAGGTGGATATACCAATCTCTATGGAGATGAGCTTAAGCTTATTGCCTGGCTGCAGCTGCAATATGAGGATGGAACAGAGGAAAATATATATACTGATGACAGCTGGCAGGCAGAGGAGTCCTCAATATATGAGAACGGAATATATGATGGAGAACGAATTGATACAACAGCACCAGGGAAGGCACTTAAGACAGCAATTGTGTCAGGAAGCAGGGAGCTGGCAGGAAGAAGTAATGTGCCGTTAACCATTACAGAGAGTATTCCTGTGAAAACAATAATTACCACACCGGCAGGCGAGATGGTAATTGACTTTGGAGAAGCTGTTACAGGCTGGGTTGAGGTGCTGCTGCCAAAGGATACCAAAGCCGATTTTGTACTTCAATATAGTGAGCTTTTACAGAATGGCTGCTTTTACAATGATAATTTAAGAACCGCCAAAGCAGAATTTGTCTATAAGGGTGTGAGTGATGGAGAATATATAAGACCTCATTTTACATATTATGGCTTCAGATATATTAAGGTAACAGGACTTGATAAAGTAACACCAGATATGTTCATAGCAAGAAGAATTATGTCACAGCTGGAGCCGGCAGGAACTTTGGTAACCTCCAATGAAAAGGTTAATACCTTAATTGACAATGCACTAAGGTCACAGAAGTGTAATTTTATTGATATGCCACTTGATTGTCCGCAAAGGGACGAGAGAATGGGCTGGACAGGGGATATTTCAGTATTTGCAAGAACAGCCAGCTACCAGATGGACTGCACAGCCTTTCTTGTTAATTACATGCGTAACCTCCACCTTGAGCAGGAGAAGCTTCACGGAGCAGTACCATTTTTTGTACCCCTTCCAAAGGTAACACCATATGAGGGAATTAATCCTTTTCTGGTAACAGCAGGAGCCTGTGTATGGGGAGATGCAGCAACAATAGTAAGCTGGGAAATGTACCTTCACACAAGGGATAAAAAGCTGCTTAAGGAATTCTATCCTGTAATGCGTGACTGGGTAAGATTCATTGAGGACAGAGTAAGGATTAATGAAAAGCCATATCTGTGGCAGAATGACAGACATCTTGGTGACTGGCTGGCGCTTGATAACGGTAATATTAATAATCCTATTGGCAGGACTGACCAGGGCTTTATTGCATCAGCATATTTTTATTATTCAACAACCTTGTGTGCCAAAGCCGCTAAAGAGCTGGGCTTTGAATGTGACTATAGCTGTCTTACAAGACTTGCTGCTCACATTAAGGAAGCCTTTATTAAGGAATATTTTGATAATAATGGAGAGCTGACAACCGAAAAGACACAGACAGCATATGCACTGGCTATTCACTTTGGTCTATATGATGACAGACATAAGCAGGTGCTTGTTAATGGAATGAAAAAAGCCTTTCAGGAGTATAATGGACACCTTAGCACAGGTTTTGTTGGAACAAGTGTGCTGTGCAGTGCCCTGTCTGGAATGGGGCTTAATGATATGGCATATGGATTGCTTCTTAATGAGGAGTATCCTGGCTGGATTCACGAGGTTAATCTTGGCGCCACGTCAATCTGGGAGAGATGGAATTCTCTTGATGATAACGGGAATATCAGCAGCAATGGCATGAACAGCCTGAATCATTATGCCTATGGCTGTATTGTAGGCTGGATGTATGAGTATATGTGCGGTTACACCTGGCAGGAGGACGGAGAGCTTATTATCAGACCAATGCCTGATGCACAGATTGCCAATGTTAATTCCTCATATATAAGTCCGTATGGAAAAGTAAGTGTGAGCTGGGAATACCAGACTAATAATAAAGTATTATATGATATAGTGATTCCGTTTCAGGGAAGGGTTAAGCTGGAGCTGCCTGATGGCTCAGTACATACACTGACGGCAGGCAGGTACGTATATATTGCATAGATAATGTGCAGGAGGGTTCTATGAAAATAGCAGTATTTGCAGGAGGAATAATATATGACAGCCAGAAGTCTCTTATATATGGGATAAAGGATTATGCGCTGTCCAATGGCTGCGATGTATTTGTATTCACCTGTGGTGGAGACATATATTCTGTCAGTGACCATAACAGAGGCGAATTTCAGATATACAGTCTGCCGGATATACATGATTATGATGGCATTATTGTAGCACCTGACACAATTCAGAATGAACAGGTGGTAGTAGCAATTGGAGAGCTTATTAAAAAAGCCGGTATTCCGTCAATTGCCATAGATACACCTGTTGACGGAGCAGTCTGCTATAGAGTAGATAATGAGGATGCCTTGTACAAAATGACAGAGCATGTCATTAGGGTTCATAACAGGCATAAGCTTTTATACATATCAGGACCCAAGGCCAACCATGAAAGTGTAGCCAGAGCCGCCGGATTCTTAAAATGTGTCAGAGAACTTAGAAAAACCACAGACATCAGCTATTCCATTGAATATGGAGATTTCTGGACAGACAGTGGCAAAAAAATAATGGAGAACCACCTTAAAAACCAGCTTCCAGACGGTATAATATGTGCCAATGATTTTATGGCATCAGGAGTAATGGATGTGCTTCTTGAGAATAACATACGTGTACCAGAGGATGTTGTAGTAACAGGCTTTGACAATTCCTATGAAGCCAAGTTCAATCTGGTGCGTATTACCTCAATTGAGAAGCCTATGTATATTGTTGGCTATGAAGCCTGCAAAGCACTGTGCACATATCAGGACAGGCAGCCTGTAGATACCTCTTTTCCTGTAAAACACATATATTCCAACAGCTGCGGCTGTGTAGAGCAAAAGGAATATGATGATAATGAGCTGAAGATGCAGCTGTCCAATGAAAAATACAGTAACCGCCGAATGGCAGAGATGATTAATCTTATGACTGCTGACCTTAACGAGGTGGATTCAATTAAGGCATTTGTAGACAAGCTGAAAATATATGTAAGGGAAATGGGATTTCCGTATTTTTATCTATGCCTGTGCGACGAAGCTGAGGATGGCGAGGTTGTGTGCCGTAACGGCAGATATAAGTATGACTCCTCTTACCGCACAGATTATTCAGACAGAATCAGGGCTGCAATTGCTTATGAGAACGGCTGCTTTCAAGCTCCGGAGACAATTAACAGGGAGCAGCTGATTCCACGGCATTTTAACAGCCATGGCAATACAATGTATGTGGTTGTTCCAATACATTTCCGGCTGCACTGTATTGGCTATTGCATTGTTGGTAATTCCGACCTGCCATTTGAAACCCTGCAGTTTGAGTCATGGATAATGAATATTGGTAATTCTCTTGAAAATATTCACAGGCATACAATTATGAAAAATATGATTGCATATCTGGACAGAATGTGGACCTATGACACCATGACGGGCGTTCTTAACAGGGCTGGATTTTTTATCAAGGCAGATGAGGTAAAAAAATACTGCGAGACCATGGAACAAAAAATACTTCTTATCTTTATCGATACTGATAAGCTTAAGCATGTCAATGATAATTATGGACATGAGGAAGGGGATTTTTACATTAAATCAGTGGCTGACTGCTGCATGGAAAGCTGCCCCGATAATGGAATTGTTATGCGTTATGGCGGTGATGAATTCGTAATACTGGCTCCTATGGCATCAGAAACCATGGCGCAGGAAATAATCGCAGCTGTTAACACACAGATGGCGAAGACCCATGATGACAGCAGGAAGCCGTATCCAATGAGTATAAGCGCAGGTGCATATACCGCCTGGGTAAATGAGGATTTTTGCCTGGAGCAGCTTATTGATAATGCGGATAAGGAAATGTACAAAATAAAACACGCGAGGTGAGGCATTGAAGAAAAAGATAATTATTAGTGCTGTAACTATGTCTCTCATAATCATTATTGTTGCCACAGTGATGAGTATTACTGCAGATAAAAGGTATCATAAGGCTTTTTCGGAGGAATTTCAAAAGAGTATTGTTGGAATAGAATATTATCCCAATGATAATGGTTATTATTTAACAGACAGAGAGAGCATTGATGTAGTCATGAAATTATTTTTGGATGAAAGGGCTATATACAGCGGTAAGAACTTTGGTGTAGATGGTGGGCTGTGTATTACTGTATATACAGATACAACACAGTACAAGTTATATTGTTATGGCAAAATTGTAACTGCACCAGATGGCAGGTGGTATAAAATTGGAAAGGATATAACAGATTTAGTTGCAGATACAATTATCACAAATGGCATAAAAAATAATTAATTTTTTAGCAAATGGAGGAAGAATATGAGTGTACTGGATGCATTAATAATTGCAATTCCAATAATTAAGGATGCTCTTGACCTGGACGTTCAGATATGTCTGTGTGACCGGGAAAAGACTATTGGAGTGTGGTATGGTAAAACCTTTAGAATGGATATACAGGTAGGGGATTATCTGGACATTAGTAAACCGGCTCATGATATGCTTATTAATGTTATTAATACAGGTGTTGGCAACGGAGGAATTCTTCCCAGACAGGTATATGGTGTAACTGTTAAGGGGAATGTAACACCAATATTTGAGGATGGTAAGGTGGTAGGCGTAATGAGCTCAGCCCTGTCCATAGAGAGCAGTGTAGTGGTAGAAGCTGCAGCCAATAACCTTAATCATAACCTGGACAGCACAGTGAAAAATACTAATGAAATTGCCAATGCAGCGGAGCATCTTGCTGCAAGCCTGGACCAGATTAGGGAAAATTCCCTTCGCCTTAATGACCTTGTAGATAATACCGCATCCATTGTTAATGGAATCAGAGCTAATTCCAAGCATTCAGATATGCTTGCGCTTAATGCGGCAATTGAGGCTGCCAGAGCGGGAGAAGCAGGCAGAGGCTTTGCAGTAGTAGCTAAGGAGATGGGCAAGCTTGCCAAAATGAGTGGCGAGTCGGCTAAGGATATTGGAAGCCTGCTTAATTCAATGACAGATAACCTTATCAGCATTACCTCAGATATTAACGGTGTTGCAGATATCTCAACAACACAGGCTGCAAGTGTGGAGGAGATGTACTCAATGATTCAGGAAATCGGTCAGGATGCAGACAAGCTTGCGGCTGCCGCCAAGGTACAGTAACCGTACAAAAAAACATATCAATCAGGAAACCTGTAATACAGATTTAAATATCTGTGTTACAGGTTTTTTTACCCAAATTCGCGAAATTTACAACGCCTTCTATGTAGAAAAAAGTCTTTGACTGCACGCAGAGTGCAGTCATACGCTACAGAAAGGAGGCTGTAATGAGTGACACAAGAACTCTACGTGAGGTATGCATAATGCTGGGGGTATCAAGACGAGCCGTTCAGGGATATGAAGAAAATGGCCTGCTTATTCCATCAGGCAGGAATAAGTATGGCTATCTTCTATATGATGAGGCAGCTCAAAAGAGAATCAAAAGAATTAAACTATACCAGCAGCTTGGTTTCAAACGAAAAGAAATCAGGTCAATTATTGATGCACCGGATGCAGTGGTCAAGTCTTTGCTGGAGAGAAGGATTCAACAGATTAGAGAAGAACAGAGGCATCTGGAATCAGTAATAAAGGAAGCGCGTGAACTCATAGCAATTCTATAAAATGGAGGAAATGAATATGGAATACATGACATCAGCTGGCAATACACCAGCAAAAAAGGTAAGTATAGCATTTTTAATAATGCTGTTTGGAAGCATATTATTGCTGGGGGCATTTTTTATGCCATTTGCGGCAGCCAAAAAGGAACATAAGGAAGACCTGCTAAAATATTCAGATGAAATGTATTTTGATGATATTAGCATGACCAACAAGGAGGCTGTTAATATGTCAATGCCTGAACTGCTGCAAATATACAGCAATGCTGCTGCAGCAGGACAGTCCAAGGCAATTGGAACGGTATGCGTTGTTCTGATTATTCTTACAGCACTTA
The DNA here is from genome assembly GCA_964441705.1 of uncultured Butyrivibrio sp. Classification (GTDB taxonomy): domain Bacteria; phylum Bacillota; class Clostridia; order Lachnospirales; family Lachnospiraceae; genus Eshraghiella. Next base: position 42,706 of record CAYTWF010000003.1, on the reverse strand, counting down.
TGACAATACTGACATTGCTGTTTACAATTATCAAAAAGCCCGTAGCCGCAATTGTATTTGCATGTCTGACAGCAATTGTAACGGCAATTTTCGGTTGGGATATGAAAGCCCGAAGAGCAATAGAAAACAGCAGCTATAAGTATGGTATTTCACATTATCTGTATTACATATGTGTGGTAATTATTATTGCCGGTGCAGTCTGGTTAATAATCGAGAATTCCAAGAGAAAAGAGGAAAAAACAGCATGAAAAGAAATATTATAATTATTATGCTTGCAGCAGTTACGTTAATGCTGACCGGCTGCAAAGGACGTGTGGTAACAAGCACCGTATATGAGGATGAAACCCGTAAGGAATCCAATGAGATGGATAAGGAGGATGAGACAGAGCCAGAGAAAGACAATGATGAGGAAACCACAGAAGCGGACCTTGAAGTGTCAGGTGACAAGGAGGATATTTTAAAGGACATTGAAGATGATTTTGATTCTACTGCAAAAGAGCTGACTGATTCCATTGAAGACGTTTACAGCGATATAAATGATACATATGATGGATATGTTGACAACAAACAGGAGCTGTTTGACTGGTTTGATACTGCAGAAAGCTTATCTGAGGAACTTTTTGAGCGAACAAAGGAAAAGACCCAGCAGTACAATGATATAATCAATGATACTATAAGCGATTATGAAGAGAAATCACAGGCATTGGATGATTATTACGATAGAATATATGATGGCGTATATAAGGATTATTACAACGATATATATGATGGTCTCTATCAGGATATATACGAAAAATATTATGATGGAATAGTTAAGGATGCATACGAAAGCACAGATAACTATAGCGACTGGCTGGATATTTCCAGTGAATGCTACAAGAAGTGGCTGAACAGCAGCTCCAATCTGTACAAAAAATGGCTTGAAGCATCATCAGACATATATTCGGTCTGGCTTAATATGTAGAAAAGAAATTCAAAATTTTACACAAAATTGATATTAATAATACCGATATTTTGATACAATAAAAGATATCGGTATTATTATTAACAGAGGAGAATTTCATGACCAGAATAACATATAAAAACATTAAAGAATCAGAGGAAGTCAACGAATACATCAGACAAGGAAATGAGATGCTGGGAGTTCTTGGCTATACAGACCACTCAATCGCCCACGCCACAATTGTGGCCACCCAAAGTGCCAAAATCCTTGAGACAATCGGCTATAGCAAACGCGATGTAGAACTGTGCAAAATAGCAGGCTATATGCATGATATTGGAAATTGCATTAACCGTAATGACCATGCCCATAATGGAGCGTTGTTATCACGTAACATACTTAAAGAGCTGGGAATGGATTTCCATGAGATATCCATAATCATGAACGCTATAGGCAACCATGACGAAGCAACCGGAACAGCTGTCAATGCCATATCCGCAGCACTGATAATAGCAGATAAGACAGATGTGCGCCGTAACAGGGTGCGTAACCAGATAAAAGAGACCTTTGACAAGCACGATAGAGTGAATTACGCAGTAACCTCCTCCAATCTTACCGTTCAGATGGATAAAAAAACAATTCTTTTTGAAATAGAGCTGGATGAAAGCATATGCTCCATGATAGATTATTTTGAGATATTCATACAAAGAATGCTGATGTGTAAAAGAGCCGCAGAGATTCTTGGCATGAGATTTAAGATGGTAGCCAATAAGAATAAAATTTGCTGATATTACCCATATGATAAACAGCCTGTAATGCACATGTATGCACTACAGGCTGTTTTAATGTTGTATAAATGGGCTTGCTGGCTGTTAGAAGCTGTGGCCGCCGCCACCGCCTCCTCCGCCACCACCACCGCCTCCGCCGCCACCGCCGCCGGAGGAACCGCCACCGGAACTGCTTGGTGGGTCGTAGACACGTGACTGATGGGTAAATACAGCATTAGCGTTGTGTATTTCGCAGTTAGCAAAGATATTGCCCAAAAGGTCATTTCTTGAAGGCTTCTTTGCCTTGGAAAAGCTTTTTACAATAATATAATTAATAAGCAGTGCAAGAATTATTGCAAGAAGAGCATTGCTTATGTACTTCATTGGCTGCGCAATTTTGCGGCCTGACAGAAGAGTGTTAATCTCTCTGTAGGCTTCGGCAGCACATTCATAGTATTCCCTGTCGGAAGCATATTTGTATATATTGTCAGTAATGGTATTGGCATAGCTGACTGTAATTGTTTTGTAGATAGCTCCGTTGCTGTGAATCTGTATGTTGCGGTCATCCATATCTATAACGAAAAGAGTACCGCTGCTGCTGCCAAACAAATCCCTATAATGGGAATATGCATAGTCTGATGTAGTAGAGCTTGGGTTATAGTCAATTGTTGTAAATGCAACCCCGCCATACTGGGTAATGGGCTCCATAAGCTCTCTTAAATCCGCCTCTTCACTGTCTGTCAGCAGGTCTGCATCATCTTCGATAATAACATCATATCCAGTAGATGGATTGGTGTATACCGTGTCAGCAAGACAGGTAGATACCATTATTGCTGTAAGAATTACAGAGGTTACAATACCGGCCGTAATACGTCTCATTAATCTATGCACGGTCATCACCTCCCGTTCTGTTAAACTGCGGAAGCTTACGGGTTGACAGTACATTGTAATTCTTAATAATACCAAGAATAGTAAAAAATACTGCTGCCAGCGCAAAAATAGTTCCGCCATAATAGTACAGGTCTGAAACCGGGTGCGCTAATGAAATAAGCACCGATGTAAATATGGCTGCTATTGAAAAAATAAACCATGGAAGTCTGTTGTGCTTAGGCATTCCATTTAATGAGGTAAAGCCAATAACAGCAGTAATTATTCCGCCAATGGTTACTCCAAGAAGAAGCAGCTTGGAGCCCAAAAACTGCAGAATAGATGTTGCAAATATTCCAACGAATACAAAAAGAAAAATATTTTTAACAAACCATTTGCCGACATTCTCCGGTTTAACCGTGGCTGACTTACTTGTTATTGTTCTGGCAGCTTTGGCACCACCCTTGTTAAACAGGTAGCCTCTGTCATCAGAGAGGGTTTCACGATTGTGGATTTTTCTCATTGCACTTACATACATAATTGAGGTAATAAGTGCGATAAAAGCTGCAATTACCAGTGTAGTTGTTGGCTTAACGGTGAATATCAGATTCAGCAGCAGGAAAATAGGTACTGCAAGAAGAATCGAGCCAAAAACATATTTTCTGGAATCAATAGGCAGGTCTGCCGCAACCTTGCCTGTCTGACCATTAACTGTTGCATAAGCAACTCGGTCACCCTTTCTATAGGAAAGAAACCATACAGGAAACATGGCACTGTCAACAAGCTCACACTTCGTATGAAGTGAACTGCTCATGGCTGAAGGGGTTGTGGTAATTGAAAAGCCTCTAAAGGCTTTCTGGTTCTCAACCACGTCCATTGTTGCTTCATTGGCAATTTCCATTGCATCGCCCAGGTAAATGTCACTTTTGACATCAGAGGTATCAGCATAGAAGCCACACAGGATTGATGGTGTGAACTGTTTCATTCCACGCACGTCAAAGGGTGCAATTGCCTCGCTGATGTTGTCGGCAAAAGAAGATGACGCATCATAGGACAGACCCTTGTAATAAGCACTTACGTCACACATAAGATTGTAGTGGTCTGTAATAATATAATTACCTCTTCGATAGGTCTTTTTACCGGAAAGACTTACCGGTGAATCCTGTTTAACCATATATACCCAGTAAGGCATATAAATGCCACGGAAATTGTCGACGCATTTGGCATCCTTTAATTCCTTTGGAGCAAAAATAGCATGGCGCATAAGCTTGCCATATGCCTTTTTACAATCCTCCTTAGTCTTTTTAAAAGGAACAATGTAATTAGGCCGCTTCTCTTTGCGAAGTCGGCTGTCAAGAATTGTTGATGCTCCACAGAAGCTGCAGAATCCGGTAGCGGAATTCTCAGTGCTTAGAATCTCACCACCACATTGAGGGCATGTAAAAACAGTAACGTCATACATATTCTCCTCAACTGCATCATGGTCCTTGGTAACTGCGTACGGGTCCTGGGTTGTGTGACAATAATCACACATTAACTGCTGTGTCGGTATATCAAATCTTAAATTACCGCCACAATTAGGACATTGATACATAATTTCCTCCTCATTTGTTTTATAAAAATAATGTTAATACATTGAAGCGGCAAAGTAAATAGACAAGAAGTAACAAAAAGATGTATAATTGCATAAATGAATTTAGCGGAGGCACCTTATGAAAAAAATAACCAGCACCCTTTTGTGCTTAATAATGACAGCAGCCATTGTTCTTTTACCGGAAACATCAAGTGCTGCAGATAGTACTGAAAATTATCATGAGATACATGACAGCCAGGGACTGCTTGCAATGGCAGAGGACCCGGATGGCAGTTATATTCTTATGAATGATATTGATATGGCAGGCGTAGAGTGGAAACCTGTAGATTTTTCCGGAACCCTTGATGGTAACGGATATGCTGTCATTAATCTTACAGTGAGTGATATTAACGATACCTCCTCTCTGTCCTATGACGGTAATATGAAAAGCTACGATACATATTATTCAGGTCTTTTTGGAATAATGACAGATGCACAGATAATAAATCTTACATTAATTAATGAACGGATAAGCATTGATACAGATGAACCGTGTTTTGTAGGTGGAATCGCCGGAAGCAGTGTTAACAGCAAGGTTGACAACTGCCAGATATATGCAACTCTGTCTTTGACAACCGGAAGCAAGATGTTTGGCGTGGGAGGAGTTATTGGATTTGGCTATGGAAATGTGGATAACTCAGTTGTAGATGTAACACTTGTGTGTACAGATACCAACACCGATGAGCGCAATGAACAGTTTATGGGTGGTGTCTTGGCTGACGGATATGTGGATATCAGCGGCTGTGATGTTACAATAGCAGGCTTTGATTCAGACCATGGCTATGTTCACAACGGGGGCATGATTGGCATGTATATGTTTTATCCTGCTGGAACAGAGCATTATGGATATCTTTTGAATAACAGGATTGAGGGTAAAATTACTTTTTTTGAGGATAATACCGACAGACGTGCCTACTGTAAGGAGTACATTGGTGAGGTAATGAACTGGGAGTTTAACAAGGATGGCAATACCGACAATTTCATTCGAGATGAACGGATGGATTATAGTGTTAATCTGTATCCTGAAATGTGTAGCAGCCCGGAATACATTGAAACAGTGACTTCGCCTTCCTGCGACAGCTTCGGCTTTACCACCTATGAATGCAGGGACTGCGGCTATACCTATACTGATAATTATACTCTCAAGCAGCATCATATTGACAAATGGGAGGTCACTGTAAATCCATCCTACACCGCCAGTGGTGTTGAGACTGGCGAGTGTACTGTTTGCGGCGAAACTCAGACCAGAGAGGTGGAGATGCTTTTGATTCCATCACAGCTTACCCTGAACACAGACAGTCTTACCATGAAAAAAACTGCAACAAAGCAGCTGGAGGCTTCTGTTATTCCGGACAATGCCGCTGTATACATGCCAAAATGGACGTCATCTGATACCTCTGTTGCAACAGTTGATGATACCGGACTTGTAACTGCAGTCAGCAATGGTCAGGCAGTAATTACCTATTCACTGGGCAATAATGAGATAAGTACTTCCTGTGAAATTACTGTCAAGTCGCCAATTACATGGTGGTGGCTGGTCGTTGCCGCTGTATTGCTTGTGCTTGTTATTTTGATAATATGTAATGCCATTCTTCACAGACGTGGCAGGAGAAGATAATGAAAAAAATAGCGGTTATTCATACTGATTTCCCTGAAAAATTTGGAATTCCAAGGCAAAGCAACCTTGTGGATGAACTGAAGGGTGAAATAATTTTTGAACCAGAATACTCTAACCCTGATGCTGTAAGAGGTCTTGAGGGCTTTGATTATATATGGCTGTTGTGGGAATTTTCCCAGTCAGTGAGAGATAGCTGGTCTCCAACTGTAAGGCCTCCAAGACTTGGAGGCGATGTACGAATGGGGGTTTTTGCGACTCGCTCACCTTTTCGTCCCAATCCAATTGGCTTGTCCAGCGTCAGACTGGATTCAATTGAAATGCGAACTGGTACCGGTCCAATCCTCCACGTATCAGGTGCTGATATTATGGATGGAACACCAATATATGATATCAAACCATATCTTCCTTATGTAGACGCTCACCCTGATGCATCAGGAGGGTTTGCCGGGGGTTATACAGATTACAGCTTGGCAGTCAGCTTTCCGGAAGAGCTGCTTATAAGGGTTCCGGCAGATAAAAGAGAGGCTCTTTTGGGTGTGCTTGCGGGCGACCCAAGACCATCCTATCAAAATGATTCTCAACGCGAATATGGTATGTCCTTCGCTGGAATGAACGTGAAATTTCAGGTGGCTGACGGTACACTGAAAGTATTAGATGTGGAATAGTGGCTTTATTATGTCATAAAGCGGTGGTGAAATTAATTATAGAAAATCTGACCTCTTAAGGTATTTTTACCTAAGAGGTTTTCTTTCCATTCCAAGGTATCACATAAGATTAATAAAAGGCTTCTTATATGACTTGAATTGCTGTCCTGTGGGTCTCATAGGAGAATATTGTGGGTGAGACCCACGCCCGCGAAGAACCCTGGGCCTCACGGAGGGATAATGCAGCTGAGACCCACGGGACGCTATAGCTTGGGTCAGGCATAAGGAAGCAAGC
>CAYTWF010000003.1:997-35842 GCA_964441705.1 uncultured Butyrivibrio sp. | reverse complement strand
TGCCCCTGAGACCCACGGGACGATATATCTATGGGTCAGGCATAAGGAAGCAAGCTTATGAGACCCATGGCAGCGAAGACCGCTGGGCCTCACGAGAAGATAATGCAGCTGAGACCCACGGGACGCTATAGCTTGGGTCAGGCATAAGGAAGCAAGCCCCTGAGACCCACAACTGCGAAGAACTCTGGGTCTCACAGGAGGATAATGCATCTGAGACCCACGCCTGTGAAGAACTCTGGGTCTCACGAGAAGATAATGCAGCTGAGACCCACGGGACGCTATAGCTTGGGTCAGGCATAAGGAAGCAAGCTTATGAGACCCACGACTGCGAAGAACTCTGGGTCTCACGAGAAGATAATGCAGCTGAGACCCACGCCCGTGAAGAACTCTGGGCCTCACGAGAAGATATTGCCCCTGAGACCCACGGGACGATATATCTATGGGTCAGGCATAAGGAAGCAAGCCCCTGAGACCCACGACTGCGAAGAACCCTGGGTCTCACGAGAAGATGATGCCCCTGAGACCCCCGCCCGCGAAGAACTCTGGGTCTCACGAGAAGATAATGCCCGTGAGACCCACGCCCGCGAAGAACCCTGGGTCTCACAGGAGGATAATGCCCCTGAGCCCCACAACTGCGAAGAACTCTGGGTCTCACGAGAAGATGATGCCCCTGAGCCCCACGCCCGCGAAGAATCTTGGCCCCCTGCCAGCCATTAGCAAGAATTATGTGTTGACAACTGTTATACACTGTTATATACTGTTTATTGCAAGGAGGAGCAATATGCATATTATAATTAACAACTCATCGATGCAGCCCATATATGAGCAGCTTATCGACCAGATAAAGGCAGGGATTCTGGACCAGTCCCTACAGGAAGATACCCCACTTCCATCAGTGCGCGCCCTTGCAAGAGAACTAAGGATTAGCGCTTTGACTGTTAAGAAAGCCTATGACAGCCTTGAAGAAGAGGGAATTGTAGTTACCATCCATGGAAAGGGCAGCTACATTGCACACACCAACAGGCAGCTTGCACAGGAAGAGAGACGAAGAAAGCTGGAAAGCCATATGGAGGAGGTCATTGATGAAGGCCTTGCCTGTGGGATGAAGCCTTCTGAGATACGTGAAGCTTTTGAATTGATTATGGAGGATAGACAGTTATGATTATTAATTTGGACAATGTTAATAAGAAATACAACGGATTTGAACTTAACTGTACACTGGAGGTAAAGGAAGGCTGTATAACAGGACTTGTCGGAGCCAATGGCGCAGGTAAAAGTACAACTTTTCAGGCTATTTTGGGACTCATTGATATTGATGGAGGGAAGATAGAACTTTTTGATAAGAATATTAAGGAGATTAGCGCGAAAGATAAGGAGAAGATAGGAGTTGTTCTTGGAACAACAGGCTTTCCGGAGTGCCTTACTGTTAAGAATATAATCAGCATACTTAAGAATATGTATCATGATTTTGACAAGGAGCAGTTTGCAGGTAGGTGCAGTCAGTATAATCTGCCACTTAACAAACCAATTAAGGATTTTTCAACAGGAATGAAAACAAGGCTCAATATTATTACGGCACTGAGCCATAATGCAAGCCTGCTGGTGCTTGATGAACCAACAGCGGGACTGGATGTGGTTGCAAGAGACAGTATACTTGATATGCTGCGTGAATATATGGAGACAGAGGGACGCTCAATTATAATAAGCTCACATATTGCCAGTGATTTGGAAGGCTTTTGTGATGATTTGTATATGATTCACAAGGGAAGTATTATTTTTCATCAGAGCATGGATACAGTGCTTGAAGAGTATGGTGTAATCAAGGTTACTCAGGAGCAGTATGACAGAATTGACAGAGGACATATTTTGTATAGACTGAAGCGACCATTCGGATATGAGTGTCTTACCGATGAGAAGCAGTATTACATTGATAATTTTAGGGATATTGTTGTTGAAAAGACTGGAATTGACGATATTTTATTAATTATCGAGAAGGGAGAAAGACTATGAAGGGATTGATTGTAAAGGATGGACTGCTTGTACTTACCAATAAAAGGATGTTTCTAATAATGATATTTATTACTGCACTGCTTATGATTACTAATCATGGCGGCAATTATTCCTTTATTATAGCATATTTTGTTGCATTATGTGCAATGATGACGCTTACGACAATATCATTTGATGATAATAATCACAGTGGTATGTATCTAATGACGATGCCGGTTACCCGTCGTATATATGCATTGGAAAAATACGTGTTTACATTGTTGTTGATTCTGGTGGGAACAGCGGTTATAGATGCAGTGGTTACCATAGTACTTATTACATCAGGAAGAACGGCAGACATTCCGGAGTCATTGATTGTTTCTGGAGTAATTGTTATTTGTCTTTTTCTTGTGATGTGTATAATGCTTCCTCTCCAGCTGAAATTTGGTGCTGATAATGGCAGAATTGTAATGCTGGGATTTCTTGTGGCTGTTTTTGCAGTGGCATTTGCGCTTGCCAAGGTAGCAGATACAAAAGGGGTGAATATTACGGCAATCCTTGATGATGTGCTTAATAGATTGAAGGCTCTTGGAACTGCTGTTATAGCGTTGGGAACGGGTGCAGTTATTATTTTGTTTACTTGGATTTCAACATCAATAAGTATTCATATAATGAATAGAAAACAGCTTTAATTTGTTAAAAATAACTAATTTTATTATGCATCTTGCAAAAAAATAGTTTTTGGTATATTATGTCTTCGTTGATATATATTGTAAAAGTTAACAAAGATTGGGATTTTTTTTAGGAGGATTTATCAATGGAGAAAAAGACAACAACAAAGGCTACAGCTAAGGCAGCAGATGTTAAGACTACTGTAAAGGCTGCAGGTGAGAAGGCAGCAGAGAAGGTTAGTGAGACAGTAGTAGATACTAAGCAGAAGATGAAAGAGACAAGCGAGGCTGTAAAGGTTGAAGCAGCTAAAGCAAAAGAGACAGTAAAGGTTGAGGCAGTTAAGGCAAAAGAGACAGTAAAGGCTGAGGCAGCTAAGGCATCAGTTGCAGTTAAGACAGAGGCTAAGAAGGTTGCTAAGAAGGCAGCTGAGGCTAAGGATACAGCTGCAAAGACTGTTAAGAAGACTGTTGTTAAGGCTGAGGCAGCTATGAAGAATGCAGAGACTGAGGTATTTCTTCAGTTTGCAGGCAACGAAATTAAGGAGCAGGATATTGTTAACAGAGCCAAGGAAGCTTATATTGCTGAAGGACATAAGGCTTCAACAATTAAGAATCTCCAGGTATATGTTAAGCCTGAAGAGAATGCAGCTTACTATGTAATTAACAAGAAGTCAGCAGGTAAGGTTACCCTTTTTTAATCAGAACAGCTGATACATAGATTTTCCTGGTCTCCGGGGTGGATATAATTCCATTTCGGAGATTTTTCTTTTATTATGGGAAGAACAGGTTTATAATCATGGGTACGTATGAGAAAAATGGAGTAGGTCAATGGCAAACGAACGCGGAACAATTAATATGACAGTTGGAAGTCCTGTGAAGCACATAGTGCAGTTCGCAGTTCCAATTTTTTTAAGCCAGCTGTTTCAGCAGCTGTACAATACAGTGGATTCAATAATTGTAGGTAATTATCTGGGGAAGGAGGCTCTGGCAGCAGTCAGCTCCTCCGGTACACTGATTTTTTTGATTATAAGCTTTTTCACGGGAACGGCAATGGGAGCCGGAGTAGTAATTTCCAGGTATTTTGGAGCAGGTGATTATAAAAGTGTTTCAAAGGCAATTCACACTAATGTTGCATTTGGACTGGTTGCGGGAGTAATTCTCACTGTTTTTGGAGTTGCGGCTACACCAACATTGCTTAAATGGATGGGAACAGACCCTAAGGTTTTGCCGGAATCAATAATATATTTTCGGTATTATTTTTACGGAGCTATGGCAATTGCAATGTACAATATCTGCACCAGCATTATGAATGCAATAGGTGACAGTCGAAGACCACTGTATTATCTTATGATTTCATCAGTGCTTAATGTGATTTTGGATATTATTTTTATCAGAGTCATGGGATTTGGAGTTGGAGCGGCTGCAATTGCTACCGCAATATCCCAGACGGTAAGTATGATATTAAGTTTGATACACCTTATGCAAAAAGGAACCATATATCAGGTGGAGCTGCGCAAAATAAAATTTCATCGCTCCATGCTTGGTGAAATAGTTCGATTTGGACTGCCAACAGGTGTACAGAATTCGGTTATTGGATTTGCTAATGTAATTGTTCAGACCAATATTAATTCCTTTGGAGCGGATGCAATGGCCGGGTATGGTTCATATGCCAAGATTGAGGGCTTTGCGTTTCTGCCAATAACCTGCTTTGCAATGGCAATGGCAACCTTTATCAGCCAGAATCTTGGTGCAGGAAAGTATGACCGTGTCAGAAAAGGCGCCAGATTTGGTATAATTACATCAATTTCTCTGGCGGAGCTTATTGGTGTTGTTATTTTTGCAGCAGCACCGGCACTCATGTCAATGTTCAATTCGGACACCACAGTAATAGGCTTTGGTACTCAGCAGGCCAGAACAGAGGCACTTTTCTTTTTCCTGCTGGCATTTTCTCATTGTATTGCCGGAATCTGCAGAGGTGCAGGCAAGGCAGTTGTTCCAATGGTTATTATGCTGTCAATCTGGTGCGTTGTGAGAATTACCTATATTACAGTTGCAATGCGTATTAATCACGATATACAGCTGATTTTCTGGGCATACCCATTGACCTGGGGAATCAGTTCTGTTATATATCTTATATACTATTTTAAATCCAACTGGATACATGGTCTGGACAGAAGCAGATAGGAGGCCCATATGGGAAGAAAAAGAAATAAAATAACCTATATTATTACCGCAGTTGTTCTGGTGGTAGCAGCGATAGGAATGTTTACAGGCAAGCTGGTAATTACTGTAGGCAGCGAGGACATTAATATTAAGGCAGCCTACTGGCCGGATGAGACGCTTTTAATAAGCGATATTGACTCTGTGGAGTATGTAGAGAGCTTTGACAAGGGCTCAAGAACCAACGGAATGGGTAATATTGTTCTTGGCGAGGGCAAATTCAATAACGACGAGTATGGCAAATACACACTTTATGCGTACATGAAATGCGAGGACTGCGTTGTACTGCACTATGGCGACCGGGTAATTGCTCTTAACAGGAAGACTGTTGATGAGACAAAGGAGCTTTATCAGGAGATATATGATGCAGTTGAGAATAAAGACTGATATGTTTTGGACTTGAAAAAGAAATGTTAACCAATATGAAAATATGGTTGACATTTCTTTTTTTATGTTATATTCTTGACAAATGTAGAGGACATACAGCTGGTGTTCTCATTATTTTAAGGAGATAATAACAATGAATGAAACAACTGCCAGGACAACGTCAAGGACTAAGAATAATATTTTGAACATTACAATAATGGGGCTTCTCACTGCAATTATATGTGTGCTTGCGCCTCTGTCAATTCCACTGCCGGGCAATGTGCCTATTTCGCTGACCAATTTTATTATGCTTTTTATCGTGTATCTTATAGGCGGCAGAAAAGGAACAATCTGCTGTGGACTTTATCTGCTTATAGGACTGATAGGACTTCCTGTATTTTCAGGCTTTGCCGGAGGAATTGGCAAGCTTGTGGGACCTACAGGCGGATACCTTATCGGATTTATTTTTATGGCTGCGATTGCCGGTCTTTTTCTCTATATTGGCAAAGGAAAGGTGTGGATGTACATAATTGGCTGTGTAATCGGTGTTGCAGCAGACTACGCCTTCGGTTCAATATGGTACATGCATGTAACAGGAACCAACCTTGCAACAACGCTGAGCTTTTGCGTATATCCGTTTCTGCTTATTGATGCAGCCAAAATTGCTGTAGCAGCAGTTATAGGAGTTATTGTAAAAAAACCGCTTCGCAAGGTTAACGGCATGGAGAATGTTATTGCCTTTTAGTCTGAAGGTGTGGTATCATCACTTACAAATGTAAGGAGATGGAGAATATGACACTGGCCCAATTAAAATATGTTGTAGCTGTAGCCGAGAAGGGCAGCATAAGTGAGGCTGCCAAGTCACTGTATATTTCACAGCCAAGTCTTACCAATGCAATAAAAGAGCTTGAAAATGAAATGCAGATAACTGTTTTTAACAGAACCAATAAGGGCGTAATTGTGTCCAACGAGGGCGACCAGTTCTTAGGCTATGCAAGACAGGTGCTGGAACAGACCAGCCTTCTTGAGGACCGGTACAAGTCTGACCGTCATTTTAAGCAGCGTTTCGCTGTATCTACCCAGCATTATTCCTTTGCTGTCAACGCTTTTGTAGATGTGATAAAAGAATATGGTCAGGACCAGTACGATTTTATTCTCCGTGAGACCCAGACCAATGAGATTATAGAGGATGTCAGCCGCCTGAAAAGTGAGATTGGAGTCCTCTATACCTCTAATGCTAATGAATCTATAATAATGAAGCTGATTAATCAGAATGGACTGCGCTTTGAACAGCTTTTTGTTGCCAGCCCCCATGTGTTTATCAGCTCCAGACATCCCCTTGCCTCCAAAGCCGTTATTGAGCTTGCAGACCTGGAGGAATATCCATATCTGTCCTTTGAACAGGGAGATTATAATTCATTCTATTTTTCTGAGGAAATACTAAGCAATCTTGACCACAAGAAGAATATTAAGGTTCGCGACCGTGCCACCTTGTTTAACCTGGTAATAGGTCTTAATGGTTATACAATAAGCACAGGTATAATAAGTACAAAGCTTAATGGAGAGAACATTATTGCCCGCCCTCTTGCAGTTGACGAGCACATAAGCGTGGGGGTAATTGTCCAGAAAAATTGGGAGCCGAGCCGTTTTGGAAAATCTTATCTTGAGGCTCTTAGAAAATATGTTATACAATAGTTTTTTTTTATGCTATAATGTTCCTGTTTATTAGACGAGGTGAAAAAAATGGTTAAAAAATTAATTCTTGTAACGTCGCCACCAGCATGTGGTAAGACTTTTATTTCAAAGGCACTGGCCAAAAGACTGAATCATGTAGTATATCTTGATAAGGATACACTTATTACACTTTCCAAGCAGATATTTGTTGTGGCTGGAGAGCCATATAATAGAAGCAGTGAGTTCTTTGAGGAAAACATTCGTGACTACGAATATGAGTGTGTTGTAGACCTGGCATTGGAAGCACTGGAGTATGATGATATTGTGCTTATTAACGCACCGTTTACATCTGAAATTCGTGATATGGATTATATCAATAATCTGAAGGAGCAGCTTAAGGAGAAGAATGCAACACTTGTTGTTATCTGGGTTGAGACTGACCCTGAGGTTGTGCACCAGAGAATGATTTCCAGAGATTCTGACAGGGATACCTGGAAGCTTGAGCATTGGGATGAGTATATTGCAGGCTGTAATTTTACAATCCCAACAGAGCTGGATGACCCTGATGTTAAAGACGACCTTCTTATATTCAAGAATTCCAATGATGCTGAATATGAGAAATCAATGAAACACATTGTTCATGTTCTTGAGGAGACAATGCAGGAGGACGAGAACGACTAACGTATTCTCACTCCAGCATTCTTAATTGAATTAAGGAAGGCTTTGTTATTAATCAATAATAATGAAGCCTTCTATTTTTTCATAATATTTAAAGCGTATGAGGAAAATATATGAAATATGATAATACAATCGAGGGCGTTTTTATAAACAGGCCCAACAGGTTCATTGCTCATGTAAGCATTAATAATGAGGTGGAAACTGTTCATGTGAAAAACACCGGACGATGTGCAGAACTGCTTATACCGGGAGTCAGGGTTATGTTGGAAAAAAGCAGTAATCCGGCCCGAAAAACGGCATATGACCTGGTGTGTGTGTACAAAGAGAACCTGGGCTGGATTAATATGGACAGTCAGGCACCTAATAAAGTTGTCGGCGAATGGCTTGCCGGTCAGCCGGAGTGTTTTGACAGCATTACCACAATACGTCCTGAGTATACCTTTGGTCAGTCAAGGATAGACTTTTATATAGAACAGGGTGGAAGACCAACACTTATTGAGGTAAAGGGTGTAACACTTGAGCGTGATGGAAGCTGTTATTTTCCAGATGCACCTACAGTAAGAGGTGTAAAGCACCTTAACGAGCTTGCCAGAGCGGCAGCAGAGGGCTGGCAGTGCTGTATTGCCTTTGTTATCCAGATTGAAGGCTTCGACAGGGTATATCCAAATGACCTTACACAGCCTGAATTCGGTCGGGCGCTTGATAACGCAGCGGCAGCGGGGGTGAGGATACTCTATCTAAGCTGTCATGTCACAAAAAATGAACTTTATGTAGTATCTTCCCACGAAAACTGATATAATAAGTACATAAAAAATACATAAGCAGGTGGGAAAATGAAGGAATATAAAGTAATTGAAGTAAAAAGAAGCATTTTCGCAGATAATGATGCAGATGCAGATAAATTAAGGGCAGAGCTTAAGGGTGAAGGAACCTTTTTGCTTAACCTCATGTCTTCTCCTGGAGCCGGCAAAACAACAACTCTTAAGAGAACAATTGCCATGTTAAAGGAAGAACTGAAAATAGGTGTTATGGAGGCAGATATCGATTCAGAGGTGGATGCCAAGGCAATTTCAGATACTGGAGTCAGGGCAATCCAGATTCATACAGGTGGAATGTGCCACCTTGATGCTGATATGACAAGGCAGGGAATTCATGAATTTGGAACAAAGGACCTTGACCTTGTTGTGCTTGAAAATGTTGGAAACCTTGTGTGTCCTGCAGAATTTGATACAGGAAGCACCAGGAATGCCATGATACTGTCTGTACCGGAGGGTGATGACAAACCCCTTAAATATCCACTTATGTTCTCAATTTGCGACGTTGTTTTAATCAACAAATGTGACACCTTAAGCGTGTTTGATGATTTTGATACCAAGGCGGTTGAAGAGAGAATCCACAACCTTAATCCTAAGGCAAAGGTTATTTTTGTATCAGCCAAGACTGGAGAAGGCTTTGATGAATGGACAGACTGGCTTAGAGACCAGGTAAAGGAATACCAAATATAATAACAGGAGGCGGCAATGAAGGCACTAATAATAGATGATGATTTATTGAAGTTCTGCGATGAGAAAAGAGCACTGCAGGCTCTTAAGATAAATGATATTACATGCTTTCCGGCACTTGAATCGGGAATGAAGGCACTTCGCTCACAGCATTTTGATTTGCTGATACTGGACACATCCTTTCCAGACGAGAACGCCGGAAGACCGGTTCCGAATACCGGCAATATGGTCCTTGGATATATGAAGCAGGAACGCATTAATACACCTGTAATAATTACCTCCACAATGGTGGGAGATTATTCCAATGAACCACTGGTACTTGGTGTTGCCAAGTATGAAAGTAACGCTCAGGATTTAATAAGTCAGTATAAGGCAATATTAAGAGAGCATAATATTAAAGTTAAATAATTCCAATGGCGGGCAGGTTTGCCTGCCATTTTTGGGTATAATTATACACTTTTAATTAAATTTATAGTGGAAATTTCCTATCTGTTGTATTAGAATGGAATACAGAGGAGGCATGGAATGATAAATAGAAAAAATATTATCAGAGTAATTATAGTTATTTTTGTTACATATATTTTCTTATCAGTTTTTATGCCTAAGCTACTGGGAACTGATAAGTATGTATCGGATTCTCTTGATGATGGAATATCAATTACAATTAATTATACCGACGGAACCTCTAAGCAATTTGAAGATAATTATTTTCCTGTGGTTAACGCAGGGGATGAGGTAATTGCTACAATTAAGATTCCTCAGGAGCGGTGGGTTGAGAATGCGGCTATGTGCTTTTATATTGATCACTGCGCATTTCAGGTGTTCTCAGGTGACCGGCTTATATATTCCTATGGACAGAAGCAGGCACAGGAGGGAAGCCAGATTGGCTCTGTATACCCTAAGGTTCTGATTCCGGATGAGGCATGGGGACATGAGCTTACACTGGTATGTGATGTTACAGAGAATCACGGCTTTTCCAAGCTTAATAATTTTACAGTTCTGCCGGCTTTTGAGGGCTACAAGTACGCATTTATTGGACACCCGGCGGAATTTATTGTATTTATGGGAGTTGGACTGCTGTCATTTGTTGTTTTGCTGTTTATTTTAAGCAGAGGAGATTTCTCATGTGAGTCCAGACAGGCAATATGGATAAGTCTGTTTGGTGTACTTGTGTCAATATGGATACTGGCATATTATGGAATGTTTAATCTGTTTTTTGAGGAGATTACGCTGTGCAGTGTACTTGAATATATTGCATTGTATCTTGTTCCTATTCCGATATGTATGTTCTTCTATGAGGTTGAGAAAAAGAAACCAATTAAGTATCTGCTTGGCGGCTATGCAGCATTTCTATTTGTATTTTTCCTGATATGTACAATACTTAATTATACAACGGCCAATCATCACTACAGCCAGAATATTTCAATGCTTCATATATTAATAGGAATAGGAAGTACAGGAATAATAATTGTATGCTTTACAGACCGTAGAGAAGACAATGTTGCCAAGGGCATTATGAAATATGGATTTACGCTGCTTATGTTTATGGCAATTATTGATGCGGTTCGATATAACGTTGATAAATATATTGGAATCAAATCCAATATAATGACGGTAACAGTTACACCAATTGGAGTTTTGCTGTTTATAGCGGGACTTGTTGCAAGCTTTCTTATTATGCAGGCTAATAACCTTATGAATAAGAAGGATAAAGAACAGCTTACCCGTCTTGCATATCTTGATGTTATGACAGGTGTTTCCAATCGAACAGAGTGTGACAGGTATATTAAGGAGCTTACAGACAGAGGAGTCAAAGATTATTCAATAGTATTTTTTGACCTGAACCGACTTAAAGAGACAAATGATGTATATGGACATGAGATTGGAGATAAGTATATCAGAGGAATTGCAGCTGCACTCCGTGACAGCTTTGGTGATGCAGGCTTTTGCGGAAGAATGGGCGGTGATGAATTCATCGCAATAGTAATAGGAAGAAAGAGCAGATTTACAGCGTCCTATTTGGAGGACTTTGAGGAACAGGTAAGACAGTTTAATGAATCAAAAGCTATTCCGGTGGAGATATCTGTGGCAAGAGGAATTGTTATCAGTACACAGAGAACACCACTTGATATAGAAGAAGCAGTCAGGGAAGCCGACAAGAAGATGTATGAGAACAAGATGGCTTCAAGACGCAAGTGATAATGGAGGTATTATAATGGAATTAAAAGGATCAAAAACAGAAGCTAATCTGCAGGCAGCATTTGCAGGAGAATCAATGGCAAGAAATAAGTACACTTATTTTGCATCCAAGGCTAAGAAGGATGGCTACGTTCAGATAGCCAGTATTTTTGAGGAGACAGCTGCCAATGAAAAAGAGCATGCCAAAATATGGTTCAAGCTTCTTTCAGGAATTAACACAACCGCAGAGAACCTTAAGGCAGCGGCAGAGGGCGAGAATTACGAGTGGACAGATATGTATGCTCAGTTTGCCAAGGAAGCTAAGGAAGAGGGCTTTGACCACATTGCATATCTCTTTGAAGAGGTTGGCAAGATTGAGAAGGAGCATGAGGAACGTTACCGCAAGCTGCTTGCCAATGTTGAGGGAGACCTGGTGTTCTCCAAGGATGGCGATGTTGTATGGCAGTGCTCTAACTGCGGACACATTGTAATAGGTAAGAAGGCACCAGACGTATGTCCTGTATGTAATCATCCACAGGCTTATTTCCAGGTAAAGGCTGAGAATTACTAAAACTTCACAGGTATTTATATGTACGTTAAGAATCCGTCGGGACAACAGTCCTGGCGGATTTTTTTTACATTAATATATTTTCGTTAAAAAACTTTGCATGCATTTTACATAAATTATACAAATAAATGGATTTGGATTTTACATTGGTGATATATTCTAGTACTCGTAGTTGAGAAACAGTTAACCCCCTCGAAGGTAATCATCTTCGTGGCAGAAAGGAGGTAGAATCAATGAAAATCATTCTTAATTCAATTGAGAAGGTCAAGTCATTTGTAAATGAAGTATCCAGAATGGATGCAGACATCGACCTTGTATCATCAAGATTTGTCATTGATGCAAAATCACTTATGGGAATCCTGAGTCTGGATCTTACCAAACCAATTGAGGTACAGATACATGATAAAGAACAGGCACCATACCTGATGCAGAGAATTGCAAAATACGCATAAAATAATGCGTTGAGAAAAAAGAAAAAGAAAAAAATCCGGTATCCCGGAAGAAATCAAGGAGAAAAAAAGAACATGAAAAAGAATTTATTAGGAAGAACTGTGGCAGCAGCTGCAGCAGCATTAATGATTGCAGGAACATTTGCAGGATGTACAAAGGACAGCTCAACAACACCTGGAGCAAACGATGGTACATCAGATAACACAACTAAAGAGGATTCAACAACAGCAGACACTGCAAAATCAGATTTCGATACAAGCAAGGAAATTACAGTAGTATCAAGAGAGGATGGCTCAGGTACAAGAGGAGCATTCGTTGAAATCGTTGGAGTAGAGAAAAAAGACGCTGACGGAAATAAAGTAGATTACACAACAGATGAAGCTGTTATTTCAAACAGCACTAACGAAGTAATGACAACAGTAGCTGGAGACGAATATGCAATTGGTTATATTTCACTTGGCTCACTTGATGATTCAGTTAAGGCACTTAAGGTTGACGGAGTAGAAGCAACAGCAGAGCATGTAGCAGATGGTACATATGCAACAGCAAGACCATTCAATATCGCAACTAATGGTACTCCATCAGAGCAGGCACAGGATTTTATCAACTTCATCTTAAGCTCAGACGGACAGGCAATTGTTGAAGCTAATCACTACATTGCAGTATCTGATGCAGCAGCTTATGAGTCAAACGGCGCTGAAGGTTCTATCGTAGTTGGTGGTTCTTCATCAGTATCTCCAGTAATGGAAAAACTTATTGAAGCATATCAGGCAGTATCTAAGGTAACAATTGAAATTCAGACAACAGATTCAACAACAGGTATGGAATCAGCACTTTCAGGTTCATATGACATTGGTATGGCATCTCGTGAACTTAAGGATACAGAGACTGAGAAGGGTCTTGTACCTGTAAAGATTGCAATGGATGGTATTGCAGTAATCGTTAACAAGTCAAATCCTACAGAAGAGATTACAACAGAGCAGGTTTGCAGCATCTTCACTGGTGATGTAACAACATGGGCAGACGCAACTAAGTAATCAGCCAAAATAATTAATAGAGAATTGTTAATAAAGAAGCCGCCGGTAAGCATTAAGCGTACCGGCGGCAATTGAAGAATAATTCACTGAGTTAGGAGTATTATGAGAAAATTCAGAGAAAAAGGCATGGAGGCTGTATTTGCAGTACTTGCAAGTGTATCTATCATTGCAGTAATTGTAATCTGTTACTTCCTGTTTGCCAGAGGTATTCCTGCAATAGCAGAAATTGGACTTGGCAAATTCATAACAGGTAAGGTGTGGAGACCTAATAACAATCTGTATGGAATTCTCCCAATGATTCTGGGAAGCATATATGTAACAGCAGGAGCACTTGTTATAGGTGTACCAATTGGTCTTTTCATGGCTATATTTATGGCTAAGTTCTGTCCAAAGTGGCTGTACAAAATAATCAAACCTATAGTTAATCTTCTTGCAGGTATACCATCTATCATTTACGGCTTCTTCGGACTTGTGGTAATGGTTCCTTTTATCAGAGATAATGTAGGAGGCAAGGGCTTTAGTATACTTACCACTTCAATTATTCTGGGAATAATGATTCTGCCAACTATAGTAGGAGTATCTGAGGCAGCAATAAGAGCTGTTCCGGAAAGCTATTATGAGGGAGCGCTTGCACTGGGAGCAACCAAAGAATCCAGTGTGTTCAGAACTGTAGTTCCAGCAGCTAAGTCAGGAATAATTGCAGCCATTACACTTGGAGTAGGAAGAGCCATTGGTGAGACTATGGCAGTTAAGATGATAGTGGGTAACCAGCCAAGAATACCTGACAGTATTCTTGACGGAGTACGAACCCTTACCTCCAACATCGTTCTTGAAATGGGTTATGCCACAGATTTACATAGAGAAGCATTGATTGCAACAGGAGTTATTCTGTTTGTATTCATACTTATAATTAATCTGGTAATCACTCTTATGAAGAGGAGGTCACCACAATAATGAAAGCTGAGAAAAAAAATAAACTGATAAAAATCAGAGAAAAAATACGTGGATTTAGAATTGGTTCAAAAATACTGCGCGGACTGATGATACTTGCAGCTGCCGCTACAGTAATCGCACTGCTGTTTGTTCTTTTCTACATACTTATTAAGGGAATACCACATCTTGATTCAAAGGGACTTTTTGCATGGAAGTATAATTCTGACAACGTTTCCCTGATGCCTGCACTCATTAATACCCTTATCCTTACAGGAATATCACTGGTAATATCAATTCCTCTTGGAATTGGAGCAGCTATATATCTGGTAGAGTATGCGAAAAAAGGTAATAAGTTTGTTAAGGTTATTCGTGTAATGGCGGAAACCTTAAGCGGAATTCCTTCTATTATATATGGACTTTTCGGACTTATATTCTTCGTTAACTTCCTGCATTGGGATTTCTCATTGCTGGCAGGCTCGGTTACAGTATCAATAATGGTACTGCCAACAATCTTAAGAACTACCGAGGAGGCTTTGCTTGGAGTACCGGATGCCTTTAGAGAAGGAAGCTTCGCACTGGGAGCCGGCAAGCTGAGAACGATTTTCAAGGTTGTGCTTCCACCTGCAGTACCTGGTATTTTATCAGGAATTATTCTTGCCATAGGACGTATTGTTGGTGAAACAGCAGCGCTTATGTATACAGCAGGAACGGCAACAGGAACCTTGTCAAAGGGACTTATGTCATCAGGAAGAACTCTTGCAGTACATATGTATACAATTGCAAGTGAAGGACTTCATCCGGAGCAGACATACGCAACAGCAGTAGTACTTCTTGTATTTGTATTTTTAATTAATGCGCTGTCATCATTTGCAGCGAAGCAGCTTGTTAAAAAGACAGGCGAATAAACAGAGAGGAATAAGAGTATGGCATATAAATATCTTGTTGAAAATCTTGACCTGCATTATGGTGATTTTCAGGCATTAAAATCAGTAAATCTCGGAATTAATGAGCATGAGATAACTGCATTTATCGGACCATCAGGCTGCGGCAAGTCAACATTTCTTAAGACACTTAACAGAATGAATGATTTGGTTGAGGGCTGTAAAATAGAAGGTAAGGTTCTTCTTGATGATGTAGATATCTATGGAAAAATGGATGTGTGTACATTAAGAAAGAGAGTAGGAATGGTATTCCAGAAGCCTAATCCATTTCCAATGAGTGTATATGATAACATTGCATTTGGACCAAGAACCCACGGTATTCGTT
This sequence comes from uncultured Butyrivibrio sp., assembly GCA_964441705.1. Taxonomy (GTDB): domain Bacteria; phylum Bacillota; class Clostridia; order Lachnospirales; family Lachnospiraceae; genus Eshraghiella. The sequence continues at coordinate 20,310 of CAYTWF010000003.1, read as the reverse complement.
CCAAGTCCAAGCTTGACGCTATAGTAGAGAAATCCTTAAGGGATGCTGCTATATGGGATGAGCTTAAGGACAGACTTAAAAAATCAGCACTTGGACTTTCAGGCGGACAGCAGCAGAGACTATGTATTGCAAGAGCACTTGCAGTTAATCCTGAGGTTATTCTTATGGATGAGCCAACCTCAGCACTTGACCCTATATCTACCTCCAAGATTGAGGACCTGGTAATGGAGCTGAAGAGCAGATATTCAATTATTATGGTAACACATAACATGCAGCAGGCAGTCAGAGTTGCAGATCGTACAGTATTTTTCCTCCTTGGAGAGATTATTGAAAGCGGTAAAACAGAGGATATGTTCTCAATGCCTCAGGATAAGAGAACAGAGGATTATATTTCAGGAAGGTTTGGTTGATATGAGAGAACAATACGAATTACAGCTTAAACAGCTGAAAAATGAAATGATTCACATGGGAAGCCTTATCGAAAATGCAATTGAGCTTGCAATTGATGCACTTGTCAGAGGTGACGTTGCAAAGGCAAGAGCAGCAATAGAATTTGATGATACAATTGATCAGGAGCAGAAGGATATTGAAAATCTTTGCATGAAGCTTCTTCTGACCCAGCAGCCGGTTGCAAGAGATTTAAGATTTGTATCAACAGCACTTAAGATGGTAACAGATATGGAACGCATTGGAGACCATGCTGCTGATATTTCTGAGATTACAATAATGCTGGCTGGTTCAGAATATGTGAGAAACCTTGATGTACTGAAGCAGATGGCATCCGAAACTACAATTATGGTAATCAGAAGTATTGAGGCATATGTGGAAAATGACCTTGACAAGGCACAGGCAGTAATCGATAATGATGATGTAGTGGATGACCTTTTCCTCAAGGAGAAGAGCGATATTATTACACTGATTTCACAGAATTCGGAAAATGCCGGAGAGGCAGCAGACCTTTTAATGGTTGCCAAATATTTTGAACGAATTGGTGACCATGCAACTAACATTGCTGAGTGGGCAATATATGCCAACACAGGAGATATTAACGTAATTCAATAGAATTTTATAGAATAAAACACCAAAAAAGTCCAGATAATGTAAAAAATAAGTAAATTTTACATAGATTTTACATATACGTCCTATCTATTTTACATTGGCATCATATGATGCAATTAAGATTATTAATAAAAGTGAGGAAAAATCATGGATTTTTTTAGTGTTTTAACTTTATTAGGTGGACTTGCCATGTTCCTGTTTGGTATGAATCAGATGGGAGATGGTCTTGCCAAGGTATCAGGCGGCAAGATGGAGCGTATTTTAGAAAAACTTACCTCCAACAGAATCAAAGCAGTATTATTAGGAGCAGGTGTGACTGCAGTAATTCAGTCATCATCAGCCACAACAGTTATGGTGGTTGGTTTCGTTAACTCTGGAATCATGAAGCTGTCTCAGGCTGTTGGTATTATTTTTGGTGCAAATATTGGTACTACTATTACATCATGGATTTTGAGCCTCACCGGTATTCAAAGCACTAATTTTTTCATACAGCTTCTTAAACCAACCTCTTTTTCACCAATACTTGCGTTGATTGGTATTATTATGATACTTGCAACCAAGAATGATAAGAAAAAAGATATTGGTACTATTATGGTGAGCTTTGCAGTTCTTATGTTTGGAATGGAAATGATGAGTGGCGCAGTTGCCCCACTTAAGGACAGTGCAACCTTTACCAGCTTTTTTACAATGTTTTCCAACCCTCTTCTTGGACTTATTGCAGGTGCATTGCTGACAGCAATTATTCAGAGCTCAAGTGCCTCTGTTGGTATTTTGCAGGCTCTTTGCAGCACAGGTGCAATAAGCTTTGCCAGCGCATTGCCGATTATTCTTGGACAGAATATTGGAACCTGCGTAACTGCGCTTATTTCCAGTATTGGTGCAAGCAAGAATGCCAAGAGAGCAGCTTTTGTGCATTTGTATTTTAATATAATAGGTACACTTGTATTTATGGCAGCCTTTTATGGGGTTAATGCCTTTGTTCATTTTGCTTTCCTTGAGAATGCAGCTGACCAGATGGGAATTGCCATAATTCATACAAGCTTTAATGTTGCTGCAACCTTTGTTCTTCTTCCATTTGCCAATGTACTTGAAAAGCTTGCAAGTCTTACAATCAGGGATAAGGTTAAGGATAATCCTACGGAGAAGGAATTCCAGATGCTTGATTCCCGTTTTCTTGAGAGACCTGCCTTTGCTGTTGAGCAGTGTAAGAAAACAGCAGTTAACATGGCTAATACGGTAAGAGAATCCATGTTTAAGGCTATTCATCTTCTGTCAGAATACACACCTGAGGAAGCAGAAGAGGTTAAATCCATGGAGAGTCTTGTAGACCGCTATGAGGATGAACTGGGAACCTATCTTGTTAAGCTCAGTGCTAAGAGCCTCAGTGAAAAGGATTCCAAGATGGTATCAAAGCTTTTACATTGTATTGGTGATTTTGAACGTATATCAGACCACTCTCTTAATCTTATGGAGACTGCTACTGAGATGCATGACAAGAAGATACAGTTCTCAGAGGATGCAAGAAAAGAGCTTGTAGTCTTTACAGCGGCGATTAAGGAAATTATTAACATTGCCATTAACTGCTTTGATAATGACGATAAGAGCTCTGCAAGAAGTGTTGAACCTTTGGAAGAGGTTATTGACAGAATCAATGATGAGCTTAAGGCAAGACATATTAACAGACTTAGAAATGGACAGTGTACAATTGAGCTTGGTTTTATTTTATCAGATATAACCACTAATTATGAAAGAGTTGCTGACCACTGCTCTAATATTGCGGTATGTGAGATGCAGATTGAAAGTGATGAGTTTGAGTCTCATGATTATCTGGGCAAGATTAGAGAGGATGACCAGCAGTTTAAGGATAAGTTTGACGAATACAGCAGAACCTATTTACTTCCTTAATTTAGAGGAATACAATAGTAATTATTTAAGGCAGGTGAGATGAGATGTCCAATGTATATATTGTAGAGGACGACAGTAATATCAGGGAGATAGAGACATTTTCACTGAAGAACAGTGGATATAATGTTGAAGGCTTTGAGACTGCCAGAGATTTTTTTAAAAAAATAGCAGACCGTAAGCCGGATATTATTTTACTTGACATTATGCTTCCGGATATGGATGGTCTTGATATACTTAAGAAGCTTCGGGCAACTCCTGAGACCAAGAAGATACCTGTAATTATGGTTACAGCTAAGACAACAGAGATTGATAAGGTTAAGGGTCTTGATTTGGGTGCGGATGACTATCTTACCAAGCCATTTGGAGTCATGGAGCTTATCTCAAGGGTTAAGGCACTGCTTAGACGTACAACGGGGCTTGACAGTGAGAAAAATCTTTCCTGTGGTGATATTACTATGGAACTTGAGAAAAGAACTGTCCATGTAGCAGATACGCCTGTGGAGCTTACATACAAGGAATTTGAGCTTTTAAAGCTGCTTATGCAGAATTCCGGCATTGTTCTTAGACGAGAGGTAATAATGGAGAGAGTATGGGGAGCTGATTTTGAAGGCGAGTCAAGAACTTTGGATATGCATATCAAAACACTAAGGCAGAAGCTTGGCGAGGCTGGCTCCAATATCAAAACGGTTCGTAATGTAGGATATCAGGCAGGCTAATATGAAGAAAAAGATTAATATACAATTTGTTGTAACGGTTGCAATAGCAATAGCAATAACTGCGGTTTTATCTACCGCAGTTTTTTATGAGACCTTTAAAAAAGAAATGCTTGAAAATCTTAAATCCTATGCTCATGTTATTAAGAATTCGGCTCTTAATATTGAACAGCTGGAGATGGAGGATTTTGATAATCTGAGAATAACGATTATATCAACCGATGGAACTGTAATATATGATAACAATGCGGATGCTGCGGATATGAGTAATCATGGAGACCGACCGGAGGTAGAGAATGCTTTTTCCCAAGGTGAGGGAGAGGCAATAAGGCGCTCAAGTACACTGGATAAAAGTACCTTTTATTATGCTATTACTCTTGAAAACGGAGATGTGCTGCGTGTAGCGAAGGAGGCTGGCAGTATTTGGAGTGTATTTTTGTCTGCATTTCCACTTATAGGTCTTATTGTTTTGCTTACACTGGCGGTGTGCTTTATGCTGACACATTTTCTTACAAGGGCTCTTGTTAAGCCAATTGAGGAAATAGCCAATAACATGGATGATTTGGATAATGTTGAGGTATACAAGGAACTGCAGCCATTTGTTACTACTATTAAGAAGCAGCACGAGGACATTATTAAGAGTGCTCTTATGAGACGGGAATTTACAGCCAATGTTTCTCATGAGCTGAAAACACCGCTTACATCAATCTCTGGATATTCGGAGCTTATTGAGAATGGGATGGCGGGAGAAGAGGACGCTGCAAGATTTGCCGGAGAAATTCATCACAGTGCAAGCCGTCTGCTTTCTCTTATTAATGATATATTAAGATTATCGGAACTGGATTCCGGAGATTTAAAGGTGGTATTTGAGGAGGTCAATCTTTACGATATTGCTGATAGCTGTGTGCAGATGCTGGAGCTGCATGCACAGGACCACAAGGTGAAGCTCCATTTTGAGGGCGAAGCTGCAATGGTTCGTGGAAGCAGAAACATGCTTGAGGAGGTTGTATATAACCTGTGTGATAATGCTATTCGTTATAATAAGGACGGAGGCAATGTATGGGTTAGAGTGTTTAATAAAGCGGTTACTGTTACTGATGATGGAATTGGAATATCACCTGAGAATCAGCAGAGGGTTTTTGAGCGATTTTATCGTGTTGATAAGAGCCGTTCTAAGAAAACAGGTGGAACGGGACTGGGGCTTGCCATAGTCAAGCACATTGTTGAGCAGCACAATGCCAAAATAGAGCTTGTCAGTCAGGTCAATGTAGGAACAACAATTAAAGTATCTTTCCCATAAAATTTTACTTCTAATTTACATGGATAAGGTTTGATTTTTACCTTTGTTTGATATGCTATATACAAAGGAAGGTGATATCATGAATTATCTGTTGAAGTTAAGTGGAAAGCTTGCAGGCAGTGATACAAGAAAACAAAGCAAAATATTTCTTATGATGACAATGGTGTTATCTTCAATACTGGGATTTGCCATCTGGAAGATAATTGATGTTACAGTTGGCGGTTCAGTAATTACCATGATATGCTGTATCGGTTATCCACTTGTCATACTGGGAATGCTGGGTGGAATACTATATCTGATGAACAAGGACATCTGGTAGAATTTATTAATCTTATAGGAATACCGTTGTTGTGTTATTATGAAAACGATAATACAATGACGGTATTTTTTGTTTATATATGTAGAGAAAAAAATATTAAGGTGGTATAATTGGATTAATTATAAAGGGTAATTAAGTATAAGCATTATAAAGGGGTATAAATGAATAAGTATAATATTGATGATGTGAATATTGACCTGAATGCATACAGAACTGTATATGATAATTCTCCGGTTGCCTTTGCACTGATTCATGTACTGATGAAGGATAACTGCTACGACGATTTTGAATTTGTATATGCTAATAAGGGGTATGAGAGAATGTCAGGCTTTTCAGTTGAAAGTCTGAATGGACATACATATTCTGAGGTGTGTGGCAGCAAAAGTGAACAATGGAACAGCATATATGGAAAAGTGGCCTATCAGGGCGGGGAGCATGTTTCCATTGAGTACGGACCAGAGATAGACAGGTACGTTAATATTGTGTGCCATCAGGTGGCATTGGGATATTGTGCATTAACAGTTCTTGATGTTACTGAGCAGGTGGAGGCAGAGCACCGCACCAATATGGAGTTTAAGAAGAAATATGAGTTGGAAAAACAGCGTATTGCCAGAGATAACAGTATTATGGCATATGCAGTGTTTAACCTTAGTAAATATGAGACTATTGAGATAGTACGTAATGAAAAACTTAGTGCAATAGATAATAAAACCTCCATGGAGGAGTTCTGCAATAATGTAGCAGGAGATATTGTAAAGGTCAATCAAAAGAAACATTATTGTGATATCTTTAACAGACAACATCTTTTGAATCAATATGCTAAGGGTACTGATGAACAATACATTGATTTTCAGCGTAAGCTTGCAGATGACAAGATAATATGGGTTCGTGCAAGGCTTTTCCTGATGCAGGAGCCGAATGAATCTGAGATACTGCTGTTCTATACCTGCAGTGATATCAATATTCAGAAATCCATGGAGATTATGACATCCTCCGTAGTAGAAGAGGATTATGATATGCTGGGATATGTCAATCTTTTGCAGGATACCTGTATTATGTGGTATGGGCATAACAGCAGCCGTAAGGATGCAGGGGCGGGGCTGTTAACCGCTAATGAGATATATTCAAGGTCACTGGAATGGTTTGTTAACAATGCTGTAATACCTGAAGAAAGGGAGCATTTCAGGACAAAGGTTTTTGTCCACACAATTAGGAAAGAGCTTGCAGAGCATGGAAGATATGTTTTTCAGATTCATGTGATGGATGATGCGGGAGCAGTAAGAACAAAGGAGATACGTTATACCCAGTATGACAGTGAATTGGAGTTATGTATGTTCACTCAGACCGATGTGACTGAGCTGCTTGAACAGCGGGAACAGCAGAAGAGCTCTGAACAGGAGAGAAATGTACTTAACAGAATTATACAGAATGTTCCTGCCGGTCTTTTTGTATTTAAAATGGACAGTGATGGACGTATAGAGATTGCAGAGGCCAATCCGGCGGCATGTGAGCTCATGGGTATTGATTTTAATAAAACAATAGGCTCGGGTACCAAAGAGGTGTTTGAGCTTACACATCCGGAGGACCGAGATATTGTTAAGGATGTGATTACCAAGGCAAGAGTGCCGGGTACAGTCACCCCTTATGAATATCGTCAATACAATAAGATTAGAAAAGAATACTGCTGGTTGTCTGCGATGGCACACAGCGTTCTGGATGAGAACGGAGATATACTTATTTATATCAGCTATTTTGATATTTCAGAACGTAAAAAGGCCCAGAAGCTTAAGGAAGATTTGAAAATAGCACAAATGGAGAATCAGGCTAAGACAGAATTTATGTCAAATATGAGCCATGACATGAGAACTCCCCTTAATGGAATTTTGGGCTTGTCATATTTAATGCTTGAAGAGAACAGCGTTGATGTGCTTCACGAGGATGTCAAACAGCTTATTATGTCAGGTAAGCTATTGCTTAGCTTGATTAATGATACACTTGATATAAGCAAGATTGAATCGGGCAGACTTGTTCTTAATATGCAGCCAATTGACAGCTATGCAGTATTTAAGAGCATTATTACAACAGTTGAATTATCTGCAAGAAATGCCGGAATTAATCTGGTGTATACGGCTCCGAAGATTCCGGAGGGCAAGTGGATAACCGTAGTGTCTGATTCTTCCAGAATTGAACAGATAATGATTAATGTAATTTCCAATGCTATTAAATACTCCAAGGAGGGGCAGACAGTAGAGCTGATTATGGACACACTGGAGGTTACAAAGGATATGGTAACAGACAGGTACAGGGTGGTTGACCATGGAATTGGAATGAGCGAAGAATTTATTCCACATATTTTTGAACCCTATGTTCAGGAGGGAAGAATGAATACAGCACGTTCTCAGGGAAGCGGACTGGGAATGGCAATTGTCAAGCAGCTGGTTGAACTGTTGGGAGGTTCGATTCAGGTGGAAAGCAAGCTGAATGAGGGAACAACAGTTACAATAATAATGCATTATCCTGTATATAAAGGTGTAGTGGAGACTGAGAAAAAACAGCCAGAGATTAAAGTGGATATCAGCGGAATGAAGGTTCTTTTGTGTGAAGACCATCCAATTAACAGACAGATAGCTATACAGCTGTTAAAAAAACAGGGTGTTATAGTGGACTATGCTGAAAATGGTAAGGAAGGGCTTGAAATCTTTGAACAATCAGAAACAGGCTATTATGACGTAATACTGATGGATATCAGGATGCCTGTAATGGATGGAATAACAGCTACAAAGGCAATCAGGAGCTTAAGCAGAGCAGATGCTGCAACAATACCGGTTATTGCAATGACTGCCAATGCCTTTGAGGAGGATAAGGAACAGAGCCAGCAGGCAGGAATGAATGAACATCTTGCCAAGCCGGTTAATCCTGAGATATTGTATAATACATTAAGCAAATATTATCAAAGAGATAATGGCGATTCCAATTATTAATAAGGATAGTATCAACAATACAATATAAGAAATGGTATAGTGTGCAAAACGCCCTGTTCTAATGCATATATCACCAAGTGAACCCCTGTAGGTTACATGAACGTCTTTAATGCTTCCCTTTGGAATACGTTCCTGAATCGCAGGGGTACACTTATGCTCAATAATACCTGTAACACTGTGTGCTCCATATGAATATGAGCCAATCATACAATCATCTTCATAGCCTTTAATCATTGCGTGTACTATATTGTCAGAGCTGCAGTATATACGCAGGGCCGCTATAAGCTGAGCAATACTGACAGCTAACCCGATTAAGGCTGATGAAATGAATATATATATAAAGGCTGATAGCAGGTCAGGCAAATCCCTGTGGTACAGTATATGTATTACCGTTGCACCAAGGGTCAAGGCAATTATATATAGAAAATATATTAAAGCACGTTTGTTTACAGTCGGAATGGCACGAGAAAGATTGGCTGCCTTCACAAGGTGCCCTTTATTATTAATAAATTCAAGTGTCATTCCGGTCTTAAGTGGTGAGGTGCTTTTGTACCGTGTACGCAGCCCGGTAGAATCATTTACAACGACCCATTCGGAATAGGACATTCCAACAATATCGGTCTGTTCTCCGGCAATTGGCTCTTCAACAGTGTAGGTCTTTACGGTTCGATGAAGAAGCCTCCAGGTATCAATGCTGTCAGCACTTATAAAAACTGCCAGCAGTGCAAAGAATACAAAAAGAAAAATAAAGGAAATCAACATATGCTCTTATTACTCCTTAAGAGGTCGAACGGTAATACCATTAACCTCAACATTGTCGATGACCTCTATCATCAGAAAGATTCTTCCGTCAATTTCTCTTGTTTCTATAAGGTCTGTCCTATCAGGTGCAACCTTGATTACAACCTCAGGTGTTTTGACCTCAAAGGTTCTTGTATTCACAACACTTTCTGCAATGAAATTAGTTCTGGTTCCTGCCATATCATCATAATTGGCATCAAACTGCTGTATTACCTCATTATTAACACCGCTGGTCTCCAGTACCTTTTTCACATTAAGCTTATCAAAGGCAACCGGGTCAGGGCCTTCCTTATGCTCCTCAACATATGCAGTAAGATTCTCATGAAGTGTTTTAACAGTATCAAAATTACATTCGTCTCCAAGTGAATCACTTAATATCTCAGAAAATGTCTCCTTCTGGCTCTTGCAGGTCATTGGCGATACACAGCCAAGCATTCCGCCAATGAAATCTGCCTGAATCTCTTCGGCTTTTTTGGAATAATATAAAAGATTATGTATGTCCGTATTGCGGTCATTGAATGCAGGAAAAAGAAATGCATGCATTGGTGCATCAACAAGCCAGTCTCTGATACGGTTCTCAATGGAATTAGTCTCTGCGTTGTAGCAAAGTCCCTCTTTGGATAGATTTACAGGACATATACTGCAAAGAATATGTTCATATACATAATCGGAGGCATCATCCATATCCAGACCGTCAGAGGACTTTCCGGGAACATCATATGCTCCATCAATGAGAATAATAAGATAATTCTCAGGGTAATTGTAGTTATCAATAATTCTTGTATAGAAAAGGTCCAGGAGGTCATCATCCTTAAGGTGTGACGCTCTCAGCTTCATAAGAAATTCCTGGCTTCCACCCTCTGCCTCAGTGTCCAGTGGAAATTCCATGTTAAGCAGATTCTTGCCGATTGTACCAGACAGGGATGAACGAAACAGGGTAAAATATTTAAAAATCTCATCTTCAGGCAGTGACAGAAATGCCTCCTTAAAGGTTGTTACCTTATTCTTATTGCCATCAACATAGCAGCCACATATTCTTTGAATGCAGCATTTGTTGTTGGTGAAAAGCTTTTTAATCTCAAGTATTTCTTTTTTATTCATAGCGTAACCTCTTTTTCATAATCTGACTGTATCTAAGTATAAAACACAAAGAATTTAAAAACAATAATTGACATATTAAAAAAATAAATATATTGCCGATAATATAAGTAAGATTGATGCTGGAGAGCTTGAAACGGTACGTATGTTGTGATTTGCGTATGTGCTTTTATTATGGGAGGAATTGAATATGAAGATTGGCAGCAGCAGTGTGTCAATGGGTGCGCAGCACAGCTATGTATCCATGGGATACACACAGACAGTATCTATGATTGGCAGCAAGGCCGATGAAGTAGAACTGGATTTGTCGGACAAAGGAAAATCTCTGTTTGACCAGATTAAAGAGGCACAGGAGGAACAGGATGCCCAGGCAGCAAAGGATGGAAAGAAGGCGCAGGAGGGAGTGCAGACCTCTGCAACTATTCTAAGACCATCATACAATAAGGATGGAATGCAGTGTGTCAGCTCTGTGTTTGAGCTTAAGCTCAGACTGATGGAACAGATGCTGAATGCACTTAGAAGCAACAGGCATAAGGGACAGGGCTCTGACAGCTCAGTATTTGACCTGTTAAAGGGTGATGGCAGTAATACAATGCCTACACTGCAGATGCCACAGCTGGCGGGAAATGTTGTTTTTTCTGATGGAACCTATGTGCAGCAGACTGTTGAATCCAGCTTTTATGCAGAGGAAGAGTCCACAGCATTTGTATCTCAGGGAAAGGTAATGACTGAGGATGGACGGGAGATAGATTTTAATATAAGCTTTGAAATGTCACGTTCTTTTATGGCATCATCAGAGACCTACACAAGACAGACATTCCAAATGTGTGACCCTCTTGTTGTGAATTTCAAGGGTGACGTGGCACAGCTGGGAGACCAGAAATTCATGTTTGACATTGATGCAGATGGCAAGGAGGATGAGATATCAGCCTTTAACAGCAACAGCGGATTCCTTGCAATTGATAAAAATAACGACGGCAAAATCAATGATGGAAGTGAACTTTTTGGAAGCCGTACAGGAGACGGTTTTAAGGAGTTGGCTGCCTATGACAAGGATGGAAACGGCTGGATAGACGAGAATGATGATATTTTTGACAAGCTTAAAATATGGACCAAGGACGATAATGGCAATGATGTTGTAATGTCAGTTAAGGATGCCGGACTTGGGGCCATATATCTTGGCAATGCAGATACAAAATTCTCCCTTAACAATGCATATAATAACAATACTAATGGCGTCATTCAGAAAAGTGGAGTATACTTAAATGAAGATGGAACGGCTGGCACAATCCAGCATGTTGATTTTGCAGTATAAAGGATAACAGGAGATATATAACAGAATGAAAGTGCGTGTACCGGATTACTATAAGGATTTCAGATGTATTGCAGGAGAATGTACAGATACCTGCTGCGCCGGATGGCAGGTGGATGTGGATGATGAATCCTATGCATACTATAGAACAATTACGGGAGAATTTGGTGAGCGCCTTCACTCTGTTATGATTGATGGAAAGAATGGAGAGGAAGGACAGTTTCGTATCAGAGATGATGGGAGATGTCCTTTTCTTAATGATAATAATCTGTGTGACCTCTATACTGCACTTGGGGAGGATGCATTATGTGTTACCTGCGCTCAGTATCCCAGGTTTACAACAGAGTATGGGAATCTCAAGGAGATAGGAATTGCTCTTTCATGTAAGACGGCGGCAGCACTTATTCTTAGAGATAACAGGCGACCGGGCTTTGAATTGTCAGAGAACGATGAAATGTTTTCATCACTTAATAACATAGATGGAACTCTTTTCATGGAACTAATGGATGCAAGGGAGACTGCATACGATATTGCAGCAGACCGCAGATATGATATACCACAGCGAATGAAAATGCTGTTAATGTATGGTCAGGACCTTCAAAAAACTGTTAAGCATCCGGATAAATTTGCTGCTGTCAGGGCAAAATATTCAGAAAAGACAAGAAAGACAATAGCAGTTGACTCATTGGATGATAAGAGGCTTACAGCCTGCTATCATGAAGTGTGGCGCTGTTATATGAAGCAGGTAATTATAAAGAAAGAATGGCCACGACTTGTAAAGGCTGTAAATGATAATTTGTATATGAATGGATATTCTGAAGGAATGAAGGCATTTGATGCTTTCTATTCAAACAGGCAGTATGAGTATGAGAATATTTTGACCTATTTTATTTACAGATATTTTATGAAGGCGGTTTTTGACAGAGATATACTTACCAAGCTTAAAATGGCAGTTATCAGTACAATGGTAATCAGACACTGCGATGCAGGGGCATGGCTTGCTCTGGGCAAAAGGCTTACAATCACTGAACAGATAGAAATAACGCATTTGTATTCCAGAGAGGTGGAGCATTCCGAGGAAAATTTTGACGGACTGTGCAGACTCTTTGCCCATGACAGTGTTTTTAAGACAAAAAATCTTATTAAAATTCTGTAATTATTATGTATTTATAATGATTCTTAAAAGTTTATAAAATCATTGACAACAGTGTGTATGTGTCTTATACTTTAAGACGTAGTAATGAAAACTACATCACGAGGAGAATGATAATATGAATAGCTCAAAGACAGCAATTTTAATTGATTCAGGATGTGACATCCCTAATGACATAGTTGATAGATACGATATTAAAGTACTTAGACTAAAAGTAATGTATGGAGATAAGATATATTCAGATGGACTGGATATAGACCCAATGACAGTGTATAACCTTGATAATCTTCCTAAGACCTCCACCCCTAATATGCAGGAGGTTCTTGATTGCGTTGAGGAGATTAAGGCAGGTGGATATGAGAATGTAATTGCCATCACAATTTCAAGTGGACTTAGTGGCACATATAACACAGTTGCCATGACATTAGAAGAGGTTGAGGACCTTAACTCATATGCGTTTGATACCAAGAATATTTCAATTGGTGCCGGAATGTATGCAATATGGGCAGCTAAGAAGCTGGACGCTGGTGCTTCCTTTAAGGAGGTAACAGAGGGACTGGAGAGAAAGATTCATGACTGCAAGGTATTCTTTTACATGGATACACTGGATTATCTTAGAAAGGGCGGAAGAATTAATCCTGCTGTAGCTATCGTAGGCAAGGCACTTAATCTTAAGCCAATTATATCATGTAATGATAAAGGCGTGTATTACACGGTAGCCAAGATTCGTGGCTCCCATAAGGGACTGGGTAAGCTCCTTGATGAGGCAATAGCTTTTGCATCACAGGGCAATGCCAAGATTGCACTTCTTAACGGAGATGCGGTGGCAGCAGCTGCTGAGGCTAAGCCAGAGATTCTTTCAAGGGTACCGGGTGCAGATATTATTGTTGAGAAGCAGATAACTGCAACTATGGCGGTACATACCGGACCTGGACTTTTGGGAATAGGCGTGTTCCTGGATGATTAAGATATATAATTAATAAGCTCCCACCATACAGACGGCTGTTACAGGGTACAGAGTCTGCAGGGTGGGAGCTTTTTATATGCCAGGGGAGCAAAACTATATATGATTAATTTATCACCACTTATAACTTTACATTCTTAATTTTTTTCTTATTTCATTGAATCACTGTATTTTTACTGCTAAAATTAAAGTATTAATTGTGTGAAGGAGTCTTATATGAGTAATGCTTATGGTCGGCAGCTTGTGTCTACTAAGGCTAATACATTGTATGCCCTTAGTAAGGTAATTAAGAAGTCCAAGATTGAGAAGATGTATATTCTTCCTGTGGCGGAATATGAGCGGGAACGCGAAAGCATTCTTTTGGATATTGCTGAGCGTTTTGGCGGAGACAGAATTGTTGTGCGAAGCTCTTCGTCAAAGGAGGACAGCTTTAAGACCTCTAATGCTGGTCATTATGAAAGCGTGTTAGGTATTGATTCTGCTGATGGTGTTCAGGTAAGTGAGGCAATTGCCAAGGTTATTGATTCATATCAGAAGGATATAGATGACCTTGAGCACGAGCAGATACTTATCCAGAGACAGGCACAGAATGTTCATTATAGTGGTGTTATTTTTACAAGAGACATTCAGGGTAACCGACCATATTACCTTATTAACTATGATGACCAGGGTTCTACAGATTCTGTTACAAGCGGACGTGGGGGCAAAACACTGTGGATTGTTAAAAATGCAGTTGTAACCAGTCTTGCCAATCCGTGGAAGGGACTTATTGATGCAGTTCAGGAAATTGAGTTGTTTCTTAATGGGATGGCGTTGGATATAGAATTTGCAGTTAATGAATCGGGTGAGACTATTATTTTTCAGGTCAGGCCATTAGTTGCCAGCTACAAGCAGGGCAAGAATATGGATGATGGACAGTTCTTTTCCCGTATCAGCCAGATTAAAAAACAATATTCTTCAGATATAAGTGCTCTTGACGGAAAAAACATGATGCTGTCAGATATGGCATTCTGGAATCCATCTGAGATAATTGGAAGTAATCCCAGAAGTCTTGAGTATTCTTTGTATGAGGAGATTATTACGAGCTTTCCATGGAACAAGGGAATTGCCGATATTGGTTACAGACGCCTGAATGAGAAGCTGATGTACCGCCTTGGCAACAAGCCATATATAAGCCTTGAGTATTCTTTTTATAGTCTGATTCCGCAGTCGGTTGATGAGGATATGGCAGCAAGACTGGTAGACTATTACTGCAGGCGCCTGCGGGAGGACATTACTGCTCATGATAAAATAGAATTTGAGATAGCCTACACTACATATGATTTCTGCACCGAGAAACACAGCAGACAGATGCTGGAATATGGCTTCAGTGAAAGTGAAAGAAGTATTTTTCTCAATAAGCTGTACGAGCTGACTGCCGGATGTCTGCGCAAATACCATAAGATAGTGGAGGATGACCTGCTGTCACTTAAGCTGATGGACAATATCAGGGAGCCTATTGAGGAAGCACTGGATTTGGATGGATTGTCCACAGGTGATATGCTTCAATCCGTGATTACCCTTATAGATGCAATTGTAAAATACGGTACACCGCAATTTACAAGACAGGCAAGACTTGCATTTATGGCGAGAGCCTTCTGTCGTTCTCTGGTAGAGGCCGGATATTTTACAGATGATGAAATGGACAGCTTTATGAGGTCCATCAGCACGATATCCTCACAGTTTGACAGTGATTTTGAACGCTTTTCAGATGGAAGAATGTCACGTAATGAGTTTAATGACAGATATGGACACTTAAGAAGCGGTACCTATGATATCAGGACGGACCGTTATGATAAGATGAGCTTTAGACCTGTATCTAATAAGAAAAATAACATGTCAAGGCAGACTGTTACCACACTTGATAAAACAAGACTTGCGAAGGCGGTAAAGGATATTGGATTTGACATATCTGCAGACGAATTCACAGAGTTTTTGAAGAGTGCCATAGAACAGAGAGAGTATTTTAAATTCGAGTTTACAAGGTCTTTAAGTCTGGTTCTGGAGCTGCTTATAAACGTGGGTGAGGATATAGATATTAAACGCCGTGACCTGTCCTGGGTCACTGTTGATGATATAAAAGAATGTGTGGCGGTTGGAGTTCCTAATGAGTACCGCCAGCTTCTTATAGACAGAATTGCCAGAAGAAAGACCGAATATGAGCTTAACAGAATGGTTATTTTGCCTGCAGTTATTAGAAATGAGACTGATATTGATGTGGTTCCGGTATCAGAGGCAAGACCTAATTTTATTACCTCCAAGCATGTTGAGGGAGAGGTTATTGTACTTGAGGAGGAGCCAGATGCAGATATAACAGATAAGATTGTGGTGATTCCCAAGGCAGACCCGGGGTACGAGTGGATATTTACCAAGGGTATCAGAGGCTTTATCACCAAATACGGTGGAGTTGCATCCCATATGGCTATCCGCTGCGCAGAATTTGAGATTCCGGCTGCAATTGGCTGTGGTGAAAAAATATACAGCTATGTTTCAAGCGTCAGCTATATTGACCTGGACTGTCATAATGGGCGTATAGAAGAGGGAATTCAGTATAAGAATCTTCGTGCGCTTATAACCCAGCGTGAGGGTGTGAATCAGTATGGAGACCCAACAGATGTGCTGGAATCTGCATATGTCAGGTTTTATGAGCTACTTGGATTTATTCCTGTGCCGGTGTCTAATCACACCAAGAATTTTGAAAAGCTTTTTGAGGAAAAGGTGGATTTGCTGATTGTAGTTGGTGGGGGTTCGCTTAATCCCCGATATTATGATAAGGACCATGATGATGAGCTGCAGCCACACCGGGATGTCATGGAGGAAAAGCTTATCAGGTATTGTGTTGCGAGAGGAATTCCTATTATTGCAACCTGTCGTGGTATGCAGTATATGAATGTTCTCTATGGAGGGCGGCTGTTCTACCATCCAAAGCTTAAGGTAAAAAGACCAAGAGGTGAGGACCATCCGGTTAAGCTTTTGAAGGAGAACAGGACAATCTATGTTAATAACTATCATAAGGATATAATTTATGAAAAATACCTTGCACCTTGTTTTACTCCTTTGGCTATAGATGAGGATAATTCGGTGGTCGAGGCCTATGAGTCAGCCGAAATGAAGGTTTTGGGACTGCAGTGGCATCCGGAACGCAGATTTGAGACTGCCAATGCCCTTGAGGAGACCAGAAAGATAGTAATTGATTTTATTAGAAAATATGTTACCGGTTAATTTTATTCGGAAATAATTAAATAAGATGCCGAAAGGTTGACAAGAACCCATTATGCCAGTTATAATGGGTTCTATGTTTTACCAATTTACCACGTTACAGTGACATAGGAGATAGAAATGAAGTATGATAGTGTGATTTTTGATATGGATGGAACCTTGTGGGATTCAAGAAAAGGAATCTGTGAGGCATGGAATCAGTCTTTTGCCAGACAGGAATGTGACAGAAGAATCAGCGTTGAAGAGCTTACCGGATACATGGGTCTACCCATGAACGAGATTGCCATGAGAATGTTCCCAGGTAAGGAATATGCAGAGGTGAAATCCATATTTGACTGCTGTATGAACGATGAGAATACTTATCTAATGCAACATGGAGGAATATTATATCCTGATTTAATTAATACGCTTGAGGCTTTGTCACAAAAATGCAGACTGTATATTGTGAGTAATTGTCAGTCAGGATATATTGAAGCCTTTTTTAATGCTCATAAGACTTCACAGTATTTTAAGGACATAGAATGCTATGGTAATACAGGCATGCTTAAGGACCATAATATAGCACTGTTAGTTAAACGTAACGGACTTCAATCACCGGTATACGTTGGCGATACACAGGGAGATGCTGATTCGGCTGAGCGTTCTGGAGTAGATTTTATCTATGCATCCTATGGCTTTGGTCATGTGGCTAATCCGCAATATTCCATAGACAGCTTTGGCCAGCTGACAGACATAATTCAATAGGAAGAGAGGAAAGAAAATGGGAACATCCAACATCTGTATTCTGATAGCCATTATTTTATATCTGTTATTCGTCATTGGCATTGGAATCAAATATTCAAAAGAAAGTGATTCAGTAGATGAATTCTATCTGGGAGGCAGAAAGCTGGGTCCGTTTGTTACAGCTATGAGTGCGGAGGCATCTGACATGAGCAGCTGGCTTTTAATGGGACTTCCGGGAGTTGCCTATGCATCGGGCATTGCTGATGCACTATGGACAGCTATCGGTCTTGCCATTGGTACATATGTTAACTGGCTGATTGTAGCTAAAAGACTGAGGAGATATTCAAAGGTGGCTGGAAATGCCATTACTATTCCTGATTTTTTGCTAATAGATTTCACGACAAAAGCAATATTCTTATGGGAATTGCAGCTATAGTAATTATTATTTTCTTTGTCCCATACACAGCATCTGGATTTGCTGCATGTGGAAAGCTTTTTGGAACCTTATTTGGTGCAGATTATTTTACAGCAATGATTATCAGTGCATTGGTAATTCTTCTGTATACCACTCTTGGCGGATTTCTTGCAGCTAGTACATCTGATTTTATTCAGAGCATTATTATGAGTATTGCGCTTGTTTCGGTCCTTATTTTTGGTGTAGTATCTGCAGGTGGTGTTAACGCAGTAGTTGATAATGCCAATTCACTGCCTGGATTTCTTGATTTGTTCCATACCTACAATACATCGGCGCAAAGTGCTTCTCCTTACAGACCGCTTACAATAATCTCAACACTTGCCTGGGGTCTTGGATATTTTGGAATGCCTCATATCCTTTTGAGATTTATGGCTGCCAAGGATGAGAACAAGCTTAAGCTTTCAAGAAGGATAGCAAGCGTCTGGGTAGTTATTTCCCTTGGTGTTGCAGTTGCAATTGGTGTTATTGGTTTGGGCTTAAGCAAAGTGGGCGTAATTGATAATCTGGCTGACAGTGAGACTGTAATTATTAATATTGCAAAAGCTATAAGCCACCATGGAATATTCCCTGCCCTGTTGGCTGGTGTAATTCTTGCCGGTATACTTGCCTCAACAATGTCGACCTCTGATTCACAGCTCCTTGCGGCTTCATCAAGTGTTTCGCAAAATCTTTTTGCAGGAGTGTTCAGAATCAAAATGAGCAGGAAGGCAGCACTTGTTGTTGCAAGAATTACTGTAGTTGTCGTATCAGCAATTGCGGTTGTGCTTGCGAGAAATCCGGACAGCTCTGTATTCAAAATAGTATCCTTTGCATGGGCCGGATTTGGTGCAGCATTTGGACCAATAATGCTCTTTTCTTTATTCTGGAAAAGAACCACACTTGCCGGTGCGTTTATAGGAATGATTTCAGGAGGTGCAATGGTATTTATATGGAAGTATCTTGTCAGACCTCTTGGTGGTGCATTTGATATCTATGAGCTTCTTCCAGCCTTCGTTCTATCTTGTATACTTATAGTTGTAGTAAGCCTTTGCACTAAGAAGCCAGGCAAAGAAATCGAAGACGAATTTGAGATGGCAAAAAGTAAAAAAGAACTGGCATGAGAATAGGCATGAGGGGGGACCCACCGAAGGTGGGGAGAGTCCTGATGCCAATAAGGGGGACCCACCGAAGGTGGGAGGTGCCTGAGTTCATTGTATAGGCATGAGAATAGGCATGAGGGGGGACCCACCGAAGGTGGGGAGAGTCCTGATGC
>CAYTWF010000003.1:0-897 GCA_964441705.1 uncultured Butyrivibrio sp. | reverse complement strand
CAATATGGGGACCCGCCGAAGGTGGGGAGAGTCCTGATGCCAATATGGGGGACCCGCCGAAGGTGGTGAGAGTCCTGATGCCAATAAGGAGGGACCCATCGAAGGGATGATTAAGTCATTTATACATATGCGTATGTTAAATGACTTGATTGTCCTTTTTCTTGTGTAATTTTATGATTGTAACATTGGGTCTCACGGAAGAATAATGCTTCTGAGACCCACGGGACGCTATAGCTTGGGTCAGACACAAGGAAGCAAGCAACTGAGACCCACGACAGCGAAGAACAATGGGTCTCACGAGATGAAGATGCGACTGAGACCCACGGGACGTTATAGCTTGGGTCAGACACAAGGAAGCGAGCTTTTTAGACCCACGACCGCGAAGAACAATGGGCCTCACAGAAGGATAATACGACTGAGACCCATGGGACGCTATAGCTTGGGTCAGGCACAAGGACGCAAGCTTCTGAGACCCACGACCGCGAAGAACAATGGGTCTTACGGGATGATATTGCGACTGAGACCCATGGGGCACTATAGCTGTGGGTCAGGCACAAGGAAGCAAGCTTTTTAGACCCACAACAGCGAAGAACAATGTGGCTCACGAGATGATAATGCGACTGAGACCCACGGGACGTTATAGCATGGGTCAGATACAAGGAAGCAAGCTTGTGAGACCCGCGACCGCGAAGAACCATGGGTCTCACGGAAGAATAATGCTTGTGAGACCCATGGCAGCGAAGAACAATGGGTCTCAACGGGATGATAATGCGACTGAGACCCACGGGGCGCTATAGCTGTGGGTCAGGCACAAGGAAGCAAGCTTGTGAGACCCACGGCGCCGAAGAACAATGGGTCTCACGGAAGAATAATGCGACTGAGACCCACGGGACGCTA
>CAYTWF010000002.1:0-102194 GCA_964441705.1 uncultured Butyrivibrio sp. | reverse complement strand
AATAAGTCTATAGCCTCTATGATTGAGGTCTATAAACTTATAATACGAGGAGGATTTCAATATGAATGAGATATTTAATAAACTGCAGGAATTTGCAAAGCGCATACGGAAGCTGCTTGGTAATTCTGACATAAAGATTATTGTATATGGTTCATATGCCAGAGGCGATTATAGCAAAGATTCCGATGTTGATATAATGGTTCTGACTAATCTGTCTGCTGAGAAAATTAAAGCAATTGAAAATGACGCTTACGATATCGCTTTTGATTTTCTCATGGAGTACGGAATTGATATATCAGTAATTATTAAGAATGAAGCTGAATTTAATTACTGGCTAGGTACATTACCTTTTTATAATAACGTAAAAAATGAGGGGGTGTTAATTAGTGGTTAATAAGAAAAAAGAACTTAATCCCTCAACATATCCCACCAGTTTTTTGCATATATTCTACAAAAGTCTTCATCAGGTGAATTATGCAATTACATATTCCACATATTAATCGTACTGCCATAAGTGAACACCTACGCTCATTATTGGCACTATCGATTTTTGCACTTCTATTAATCGCACTCCTTATATACATTCCATCAAAGGTTGCCAGTGCTACTGCAGCCAAAGTATCTGCAAGAGAGCTTCCCATATATTCTGTTAAGCGAGATGACAAAAAGGTTGCCCTTTCCTTTGATGCGGCATGGGGCAATGAAGATACACAGGTCATCCTTGACATACTCTCACGCCATAATGTCCATGTTACTTTTTTCATGACTGGAGGATGGGTAGACTCCTACCCGGAGGATGTTAAAAAAATTGCTGCCGCCGGCCACGACCTTGGCAATCACAGCGAAAATCATAAACATATGAGCCAGCTTGATACAGATAGCTGTGTTGACGAATTAATGAAGGTTCATAATAAGGTTAAGGAACTGACGGGTAAGGAAATGTGTCTTTTCCGCCCACCCTATGGCGATTATAATGACACATTAATTAAGGCCGTTGATTCTTGCGGATATTATACGATACAATGGAGTGTTGATTCTCTTGACTGGAAGGATTATGGCGCAAATGATATTGTAAAAAGGGTGCTTAATCATAAGAACCTGACTAATGGCTCAATTATACTTATGCATAATGGTGCCAAATACACTAAGGATGCCCTGGAGCAGGTAATTACAGGACTTCAGGAAATGGGCTACACAATTGTCCCGATATCAGAGCTGATAATAAAAGACGACTACCACATAGACGGAACCGGAATGCAGATTGCCAATTAAGGCATCTGCATATCCATAATGTCCTCAATCTGTATTGTGCAGCCATCCTCAAATGTCATGGTATTTTTGAAGGTGTCAATTTTCTTTACTTTAACCGTCCGAGTCTCATATCGTCCACCGGACTTATACTTATCTGCCACATAATAGGTTATCTCTACATCCAGTCTGTCCTCTATATGCTCATATATCATTCTGAGCTTGGTATTAAGCTCCTCAACAGCATCCTCATCCAGCTCCGCCTTCTGGTCTGTAAGTCTTGCAGTTTCATCAATTGCATCCTCATAACCGGTAAGTGCTGCAAATGGGGCAAACTGCGCAGAACGATTTAATATTGACATTGGATGATGCTTTGTTGATACATGATGTGGCAGGTTAATTATATCATCATATTTCATATTTATTTTACCTCATATAATATCTACGCCTTGTGTCCGCCAATCTGTCCATTTCTGGATATGGTTGTTCCACCCTCTTCCAGATTCATACCCTTTAGAATGGCGTTTTTGCCATATTTTTTCTTAATATCAAGCATTGCCTCCTGAATTCTTTTCTCACTTACAAGCTTCTCTTCCTCCTGTGCTTCACCAGCTGTGTCTTCGTTCATAAGAGAAAAAATATCAAGCTGCTCATAGTTCTTCTGCTGCCGTGCCTGTTTTTCATCTATGAGATGACAGGCAGCAATATTAATACGCCTTGTTAAGAGGTCGGGGTTAACCACACGGTCAAATATCTCCATTACTGCTTCCATAATCAGTCTGGTAGAGGAGGTAAACCGGCTTATATTCCCGGTTCCATGAGCATGCTTAGGAACTGCTCTTCCATATCTGTCTATCGTAACCTCGCCTCTGTATTTTGACCGTATTTCAGGGTTAGTTAAACTCTCTACATCATATCCAATTGTAAGCACTATCTGGTCCGTTACAAGCCTTTTGGCCACCAGGTCAAGTGCCAGAAGCTCTGTCATTTCCTTAACCACAAGTCTTGTTTTGTCATAGCTGTATGGCTCCTGCAGCACCTGCCCTGAGCTTATGCTTGTATTATCCGGTCTGTATGCTTTTACATCTGCAATTGTACAGGGTTCCCAGCCCCAGGCATGGTCAATAAGCAGCTCCGCATTAACACCAAACATTTTATATAAAAGCTCTTCATTATAATATTCATTCTGTCCGCCAAGGGAGCATCTTGCAATATCCCCCATTGTCATAAGACCCGCTTTTTCCAGCTTTTTGGTATAGCCTGCTCCAACTCTCCAGAAATCTGTAAGAGGTCTGTGATTCCAAAGCTTTTGTCGGTAGCTCATCTCATCCAGCTGGGCAAGCCTTACGCCGTCCTTATCTGCTGGTACATGCTTGGCAACTACATCCATAGCCACCTTACACAGATACAGATTAGTTCCTATTCCTGCAGTTGCTGTTATCCCGGTTGTATCAAGTACCTCATGTATAATTTTCATTGTAAGTTCTCTTGGGGTCATATTATAGGTATTCAAATATGCCGTAACATCCATAAATACCTCGTCAATGGAATACACATGCATATCCTCAGGTGCGATATATTTAAGATATATATTATATATTCTTGTGCTGTATTCCATATACAAAGCCATTCTTGGAACAGCAGCAA
Organism: uncultured Butyrivibrio sp.; assembly: GCA_964441705.1. Classification (GTDB taxonomy): domain Bacteria; phylum Bacillota; class Clostridia; order Lachnospirales; family Lachnospiraceae; genus Eshraghiella. The sequence goes on along the minus strand of CAYTWF010000002.1, from coordinate 99,299 downwards.
TATAATCAATTGCAAGAAACGGATTAGCTGCAAGCTCCGGTGCCTGAACAGAGCTTCCTGTAAAATCACGTTTTCCCAAGCTGCCCTTTCGCAATGCGTTAGCCTCACGAACCTTTTGTACAACCTCAAAAAGTCTTGCTCTTCCCGGTATTCCATAAGACTTCAAGGATGGGGATACAGCAAGACATATTGTTTTCTCCGTTCTTCCGGTATCTGCCACTACAAGATTAGTTGTCAGTGGGTCAAGCTTCCTTTCCACACATTCCACTGATGCATAGAAGGATTTCAGGTCAATGGCAATATAGATGTGACCATCTCTTTTATCAGTCATCCTATCACTCCTGACTAATTATTGTTCATGCCTTTATTTCACGTATAAGGCAATACTGTTTAAGCGCAAAATTCTTCTCCATCACTCCATACAGCTTGAATCCAAAATGCTCATACATTTCTACATTTTTTTCATTATGTGTTTCCAATGAAATCATTAGATTATGACTGTCTGCATAAGCAATCGCTTCATTAATAAGCTTGTCTGCAATACCATGATGCTGCTTATCAGGGTCCACTGCAAGATATATAATATGCAGCCTGTTTTTTTCGTGAAGCTGGCCTGTCCAGCTGGAATTCAGGTAATCCTCCCCTTTAATAAAGTTCCGGAAGGTTTTAAATGACGGGTCCTCCTTAATAAGATAGGCATCTGTCTCCAGTGTTGCCTTGGCTTCACTAAAATAGAACTTAAAGATATTATAGGGCTCCGCCTCATCTGATACTACCAGAAGACCATTAAGCTCCTCACTGTCTGCAAATATCTCGCAGGTTTCAAAAAATTCATCCATATCACAGTGGAAAAGCTCTGGCATAAGGTGTTTCCTTACCTCCGGGTCCGGAATAAGCGTCTTATATAATGGGTCCTGTGCAAAACACACATTAAGCATTCGCTCAAGCTTTGGTAAATCTTCCTTCTGTACTCTGTATAACTTCTGACTGTCCATAGTTCCCTCTCGTATCTTATAGTATATATTGTGATGTTATTGTCTGGTAAATTTCATTAATGGTTCTCTCAAGCAGATTGCTTTGCCTTGCCGCTGTCTCCTTAAGCACCTTAATCTCATCTGAATAATCAGTTACTCCATTTTCCTCTTTACTTAAAAGACTTGTTACAGTTTCATACATGTTCTCATGATCCATAAGTCTTTTGTATCCCCACTTAAGCCTCTGCTTTGGCTGGTTATACACATAATCACTAAAATGGTCATATACCTCCTTATCAAACATGAAGGCATATGCGTTATTCTCCATCTGATAGAGCTTTCTAAGGGCAGATGATATATTGCCCCGTGACAGATTACGGATAATTCCATCCAGCAGCATAAGACTTTGTATCAGCAGCTCGTGAGGATAGAACACATTGCCATACCAGTCAATTCTTACAAAAGTATCCTGCTCCGTCTTAAATCTGGCAAGTGTATTGGCCTCCAGCTCTCTTGTGGAATTATAAAGTGTATCAGCTCCCTCCATATCTCCTTTTACAAGCAGCTGTGCATAAGCTCTGTTAATTTTTCGTATTTTTTCGTAATCAGCACGTGACTTGCTGCGCGCCGTATCAAAAAGCTTCGCCAGATAGTCCAGCTTTCTCAGTACTCCACCATCAAGGAAATCATTGTCATCATCAAGTATCTCCCCTGCTCTTTTAAACACATTGGTAAAGCATAACGGTACAACAGCTGTATGGTCAAGCGCATCTATAAGCAGTGCAAACAGCTCATGGTGTAGTCTGTACACCTGCTCATCATAATATGTATCATTATCGAACTGAGAATGATAATGTGTCTCCATAAAGCTTCCCCCTGTAAAATCATTAACCATTGAGGGGATTCCTGATATTGCAATGGAAAAATCATCTGACCAGGTCTCTATTGGTGCAATAACCCTTGTCTCCTCCGGATATGCCTGAGTAAGATTAGGAAGGTCAATAAGAAACTCATTCAAAAATCTGGTATATTCATAACAGCTTCTGATTCGCGCTCTGGTTCCATGCGCAAGTGCCGGAAGCTCAAAATTAAGGTCAGCTATTACTTTTCCAGCCCACTCGGGATGAACTGTAAACACCTCCTCATATGCTCCGGATGACCAGTCAAAATTGCTGTCAGCTACTCCCCATTCCTCAGCTGCCAAAGCAGCCACCATAATCGTATTCTCAGGTGTATAGCCGCTGTTAATAAAAGCTCTTGCAATTCCAAGCATCATCGCAACTGCTGTATTATCATCCTGAAAGCCGTCAAAATAAGAGTCATAATGGGCAGACAGCATCACAATTCTATCCGGGTGTCTGCCTGGGATACATCCAATAATGTTATAGGTAGTAACATCTCTTTTGACCCTTGTATCAGCGTCAAGTATTACGTCTATTTCAGATTCTTTTTCCAAAAGCTCCTTGAGAGCCGCCGCTGCTCTTCTTGATATGGAAAACGCCGGTGCATCCTCGGGTCCTGCTATATCCTGTGCGTTAAGCGCCTCGTCATCAATCTCTCCATAGCCTCCGCACTGAACAGCAATAACTGCCGCTGCTCCCTTTAAATGAGCCTGATACACAGGGTAATTAATCCACCATTCATCCCTCTGATTAATATCCACCAATACAAGCTTTCCAGCCACATCAAGCTCCTTATAATCTGCTGCCGTCCCCTTGCCTGCATATACAAGCTTATAAGGCTTTGGTCCGTCAGTTACCATGTTGGTCTGATATGCTCCCAGCAAAACACTTATATTGTTATAGGTAAGAACTGCCTTGGTAAACTCCCAGCCGTCAACTGTTATGGCATCCTTAGTAACATTACTAAGTCCAATACCTTCCATCTCAGCCTTAAGCAGCTCACCGGTTGCCAGCTCAGCCTTTGAGCCTGCACTTCGATAGCCCAGAGCCTCGTTACTACGAAACCCTTCCATTCGTTTGGCAAGCTTATAGGAATACTCTATATCAATTGCATCTATCAACTTTTCCTGACTGTTCACGTTATCATCTCCACATAAAGATATAATTATTTTACTCCTCAATTATACAAAAAACAATGGCGACGAAATAAGCTCAACCTCTGTTTTCAAAATCTCTACAAGCTCCTTTGATGGTGGCTTGGTTCCAATAGTGGTAACTGCTCCGGCAGATGCAGCCATACAGTATTTTATCATCTCTTCCCTATCCAGACCCTTATCTATGCTGTATGCCATGGCAGCAACCATTGCATCTCCGGCTCCTACTGTGGACAAAGCCTGTACACACAGTCCCGGGCATTTATAGCAGTAATCCTCTCCAATAAAAAATGCGCCTTTACTGCCCATTGATACAGCAATATTTTTTATACCCTTTTTCATTATCTTTCCAGCGTATTTAAGCAGCTCTTCTGAAGCATCAGCGCATTCGATTCCAAAATATTTTTGAAGCTCTTCCCTATTAGGTTTAATAATATCCGGTATGGCTTCAATTCCCTTGGCAAAAAGTTCACCATCTGCATCCATTAAAACCCTTCCGCCTTTATTATGAATACCTCTGATTAATCTGGCATATATGCCGGTATCTACGCCAACAGGAGCACTTCCTGCAAGCACTACCAAAGCATCCTTATCCACATATCCAAGAATTTTTCCCTCAAGCACATTAAGCTCCTCAGTGGTAACCTCTGCACCAGGCTCATTAAGCTCTGTAACCCTGCCATCAGCTTCACATATCTTTGTATTAGTTCTTGTTTCTCCTTTAATGTGAATGAAATCAGACATAATTCCTGTTTCCTTCATTAGCTTCTCAATTAGTCTTCCGCTGCTTCCGGCAATAAAACCAACAGCAATACTTTGTCCGCCCAGTTGATGTATTGTTTTCGACACATTTATTCCTTTTCCGCCAATATCAGTTTCCACATGCTTAATTCTGTTAAGTCCTCCAGCCTCAAGCCTTTGAATATTAACAGTCTTGTCAATTGCCGGGTTTAATGTAACTGTTATTATCATTATTTTTTCCTCCAAAAAAACAGCTCCGGCGCCACACTGCGGCGCCAAAACTGTTGTCACATTAATCAACTTATTTATCCTGAAAAACTAATTTTCTCATCTTATCTATTCTACTGTTACAACCTTTGCAAGATTTCTTGGCTTATCAACATCAAGTCCTTTGTCCATTGATACATAATAAGCAAGTACCTGGAGTGCTGCGGCAGCAGGGAATACCATAAATTCATCTGCAAGCTCAGGGAGTGTAAATACTGCTGTGTAATCTGCCTCGGCAAGATTAATGTTTTCTTTAACAAGCACAACCACCTTGGCACCTCGTGACTGAACTTCTCTGATATTGGAGATTTCCTTTCCACTAAGCTTTTCCTGGGTTACAAGTGCAACAACTGGTGTCTTCTCTGTTATAAGTGCAATAGTGCCATGCTTAAGCTCACCTGATGCATATGCTTCTGTATGAATGTAGGATATTTCCTTAAGCTTAAGTGCACCCTCCAAAAGTACTGCATAGTCAAGTCCACGTCCTATCATGAAAGTACTCTTGGCATCCAAAAGCTCTCTTGCAATCTTATGAATATCATGCTTCTGACTAAGAATTGTCTGTACTGCGTCAGGAACCTTTCTAAGCTCATCAGCATACTTTTTCTCAGCAGCATCATCAAAAACACCTCTTGCCTTAGCCATACGTCCTACAAGAAGCATCAGTGTCATTACCTGTGAGGTATATGCCTTGGTACTGGCAACTGCTATCTCAGGTCCTGCAACTGTATACATTACATAATCGCTTTCCCTTGCAATTGATGAACCTCTTACATTAATAACTGCAATGCTTCTGGCTCCCTGTCTTCTTGCATACTTAAGAGCTTCAAGTGTATCAATGGTCTCTCCAGACTGTGACATTGCAAGCACAAGTGTCTTCTCATCAATCACAGGATTTGAATACATGAATTCCGATGCATATTCAACATCCATATGCATACGCAAAACTGAGCGTACAATTGGCTTAACAGCAAGTGCTGAATGCATAGCTGTTCCACATGCTACAACGCAGATTCTCTCGCAGTCCTTTAATATATCATCTGGAATTCCATCATAATCCAGACTTATTACGCCATCTGCTATATGATTGGACACTGCATTCTCAAGTGCTACAGGCTGTTCCATTATTTCTTTTTCCATATAAAATGGATATTTGCCCTTGCCATCTCTTGTAGTATCCCAGTCAATTGCAACAAATTCAGGCTCAACCTTGTTACCCTTAAGGTCATATACATCTATTGATGACTTATGAAGCTCAACTATCTGATATTCCGGTACAACCATGTACTTATCTGTATGACTTCCAAGTGCCACTACATCTGACGCAAGCATCGTTCCATCTTCACAGTAAGCTGCAACAATAGGACTTACATTACGAATTGCATATATTACATCTGGCTGGTCATCAAAAAGAATTACAAGCGCAAAGGTTCCTTTAAGATATTTTACCGTCTCCTTTATTGCTTCATGAGGATTGCCTGTATACAGTCTGTTTAAAACACCTGCTACAACCTCTGTATCTGTCTGTGAAAGCAATTCCTTATGGAGCATAAAATGATCCTTCAGTTCCTCATAGTTCTCAATAATTCCGTTATGTACCAGGGTAACATTACCACATCTGTGAGGATGAGCATTCGCATCACATACACCGCCGTGAGTTGCCCATCTTGTATGTCCGATTCCGCAGGTCGATTCATTAACCATTTTATCCTTGGCGCACAGCTTACGAAGGTCAAGCACCCTTCCTGCGCACTTACGAACTCGCACTGTCTTCTTGCCTGCTGTATAGGTTGCAATTCCTGCACTGTCATATCCTCGATATTCCAACAGCTCCAACGCATCAAGCAGTCTTTCCTGTACCGGGTTATTTCCTGTATATCCAACTATTCCACACATAAGTTTTCCTCACTTTTCTATTATATATATTATCGTGTTTAATTATTATTCTCATTTAGTTTGTTCCTTTATATTGGATTTGTTCTGCAGTTACCTGCATATTTGCCAATATATCTCGCATTGGAACCCTGCGAAAGAGCATCCGCCGAATTTTCGATAACTCTTTTCCTCGTCAACCTGAACCCGTCAGGTACTGGCGCTAAATGAAGAAAATTATGTTAGTCAGGATAAATTATTCAATTGTCAATGTGCGGTGTCATTATAACTTTAATACCTCCAGGTGTCAAGAGGGGTATACCACACTACCCCCTCTTGCAAATTCGCAGGCTTTATTTACAAAGCTCTGCCACTACCTGGTTAATAATCTTTCCATCGGCCTTGCCTTTAAGCTCTGCCATAACCGTTTTCATAATCATTCCTTTATTCTTGGTTGCAATAACCTCCGCATATTTAGTCTGAAGAAGATTTCTTACCTCATCCTCACTCATCATCTGTGGTGCATATCCGGCAATAACATCATATATAAACTGATACTCTTCCTTAAGGTCTGTTCTGTCATCCGGGCAGCAGTCCAGCTGTTCCTTAGCTGTCTTAAGCTCCTTAAGAATAGCTGCATCTACCATTTCTGACGGAATATTTTCTCTGCAGCCCGCATCAATTCCTGCCTTTTTGGCTGCTGATACAAGAGTTGCTATAACCTCTTTTCTTGGCTTATCCTTTGCCTTCATTGCCTCAATCATGTCTTTTTGTAATACTGCAAGTTCCATTATATGCCTCCTTATAAGTATTTCATCCTGTATTATACATCAAAAAAGACTTTATGTCCTATTAAAATATTGGCACAGTGTTGCATACATAAGTGCCGGCTCTACTGGCTTGCCCAGATGTGCATTCATGCCTGCATCAAGGGCTGTCTTCACATCATCTGTATATGCATTGGCTGTCATTGCAATTATTGGCACTGTTAATGCATCCTTGCGGTCAAGCTGTCGTATTCTTCTTGTCGCCTCCAATCCGTCCATTACAGGCATCCTAATATCCATAAGAATGCCATCATAATATCCAGGCGCAGAAGCCATAAAAATATCAAGCCCCTTTTGTCCATTAATTCCATGGTCAACAATACAGCCTTTCTTCTCAAGAAGATGAATGGTTATTCTGGCATTAACAGGATGGTCCTCAAACAAAAGAATATGTGCACCTTTTAGAACATCCATATTCACAGCTTTATCCGGTTTGTTAGCAGCTGCCTGTCTGACAAGCTCCACCGTAAGTTCCACTGTAAATACCGAGCCCTTGCCCTGCTCACTCTCAACAGCTATTTTACCATTCATTAATTCAACAAGCCTCTTAACAATTGACAAGCCAAGACCTGTTCCCTGATTATTCTGTGGTCTATCCGGATTATTTTCCTGTTCAAAGCTGTCAAAGGCATGGGGTAAAAATTCCGGACTCATTCCTATTCCAGTATCCCTCACAATAAACCGTTTTTTAATATATCCATTATTCTGTGAAATATTTTCATCTGTAAATTCTATAGTTCCACCTGATGGAGTAAACTTGACAGCATTTGATAAAAGATTAATGAATATCTGATTAAAATGCACAATATCCACATTAATCCACTCGTCAGGCAATGTATTAATTGTTCTGATAAATTTAATGTTTTTCTTTCTGCACTGTTCCCCAATAACTGCATCTATCATTTCGCAGAAAACCTTTTGTTCATACGGTTCAGGTATCAGGGTCATTTTACTGCTTTCTATTTTGGACATATCCAGTACATCATTAATAATACCAAGAAGATATGTGCCTGAGGTATGAATTTCATTGATATATTCATCCTTTCTGTGCTCATCTGCATCCTCTGTCATTTCAGGAGACGTCAGACTCAATATGGCATTAAGCGGCGTTCTCATATCATGGCTCATTCTTGAAAGGAAATCAGATTTGGCGGCATCGGCAGCCTTCGCCTCGGATAAGGCCATTTCCAGCTTTTTTCTCTGTGTCTCCTGTTGTCTGCGAATCTCTGTAATGTCTGTAATAATAAGTGCAATTAAGCCTGCCTCACGGTCAAGATAAGAATACACCGCCCGCATATATTTTTTCTCATCATTATCTGTTGTATCATAATATACTACAAATTCATTTTTCTGGGAAAGCTCCCTGACTACTGTATCAAGTGAAAGTCCCTCTACCATTGAGCCTGTATCAGCATTGTTATTAATATCAATACATATATGCTTTTCTTCCTTCTGTGAAAAAGACTTTTCGATGAGCAGCTGTCTCACCTTCTGCTGATGAATATCGGACGAGTAAATATAACCCTCTATATCTCCTGATACAGGATTACGTGTCATTACAGCTGTTGACCTGTACCATTTTATATGAGTGCCATCAATAATGGCGCGATGATCCAGCGTAACCGTATCCTGTCCGGACATAAAGCTGTTTTCAAGCTGTTCTCTGCCAAAGGTTTCATGATATCTTTTTTTATCCTCTTCAAAAGGAATAAGCTGAACTGCATTGGCAACAAAGCCATCCATGCTTCCCGATATCTGAATATCACCAAGCTCCAGCCGGTTAACTCCATACCCGGGAATGCTTGTGTTTCTGGTAATATTAATTCTATAATTACCTACATAGCCGTCTGAAAGCTTTGACAAAAGCTTCATCTGATTCCTGTAATTTTCTTCCTTTGCTTTCAGTTCTTTGTGTCTATATGTATCATCTGTTATATATTCAATATGTGCCTTCCTTCCATTCCAGTCAATAATCTTTCCGCGAACAATAACATGTAAATCCTTGCCAGGAATGTCCATTTCCCTCGTAAGATATTCCTTTTCATTCATCCTGTACATTGAACAAAATTCACATGGGCTTGTCCTTCCAAGCAGATACTCATAGCATTTTTTACCTGAATACTCCTCGTTGCTGCCATGCAGTCTTCTGATTCCTCCATTGACATATAACAGACTGTAATCTGACATATCGCACACACATATTCCACCTGGGGAATCTGTAGCAATTCCACGATACAGAACCGCTTCCTGAGATATTTGGGTTAAAACAGCATAGTACACCGGACAGTTATTTTCCATTCTTATACGCGTAGCCGCCAGCTGTACCCACACAACAGTCCCGCCCTTATGTATTGCCCTGTAGGATATTATTATTGGTTCACCTGTGCCAACCGCATTCTTTATAGCATCCTTAAGCCTGTCAACATCCTGTTCACTTACAGTATTTTCCAAAAGATTACCTTTTAACAGTTCATCATATTCCCCTCTTGTCATACCAAGCATAGTCGGTATTCCATCACTGTAATAAATGGTATCAATCTGCTCTCCCATCCTGTATATCGCAATTCCACCCGGAATATTTTTAACAAGACTGTCAAGCATTATATCCTTTTCATTCATTGCAGTGTAATATTTACCCATCTTACGGTTCCACAGAATAATTCCCACAATTATTATTAATAAAAACCCTATAATTCCTGCTGCTGGAACAAACACACTTTTATATTGCTCAATAAATCCTTCTTTATGGTTAATTATAATCGAATCACCAGGAAGCTGACCTGCCTTAATTCCAAATCTGTTCATAACCGTTTCATCAAATACAGGCCGGCATTGTGTTGTTACTACAGGAATATCCTCCGGTACTGTTCCACTAATTATGTCAAGTGCCATCTTGCCTGCGGTCTCAGCCATGTTCTCATATGATATAACCACACCTCCCAGCATACCATCTCCAATTCCAAGCTCATCAGCTTTAAACACCGGAACTTTCGCTGCTCTGGTAATCATCTCTGCCGCTTCGCTTTGTGAATAAAGATTGCCGTTCCCATCCTTAGTAAGCATAAGAAATAAAAGGATTGTATTCTCATCATATGTACCTATTTTATTAACAATTTCATCCTCTGTCATTTCAGAGCAGTTAATATGCGTAAAATTAAGCTCAGGGAAAAAATCTTCACAATCGTAATACTGCATTAATGACCCCTGTCCCGATTCCGAGCCATCCGATACTGCAACAATATCAGTTGCATCCGGATACAGACGCCTTGCAACCGCCACTGTCTCCTCCATTGGAAAGCTCTCTATAACTCCTGTTATTAATGGATCCTTAGCAGCGCTAACAGCCTTGCTTTCCGTGTTAATTCCCTCGAAAACCATTGGTATTCCACTAAAAAGGTCATCCCGATATTCCAATGCAAAATCAAGTGCAGCATCATCAGCAAGAACAATGACACTGTATCCTCCCGTACGAATAATATTATTTTTTACCTTATCATAAACTGACTTCTTGACATCGTTGTAGGTATACTTTTTCGTATCCATAAACACATAGTCAACTCTGGCATGGCCATTAACTGCATCCGTAAAGCCCTGCAGCTTTTTAGGAACGCTGTCCCAGTCATAATCATAAGAGCTGATAAAAAGAATTCCAGAATGCTCAGCAGTCTCCGTATCTGATGCCCTGCACAAGACAGGCATGCTGATAATTAGAATAAAAATTGCCACGAATGATACTTTTCTCATAAATTTTTTCACTTTATCACCTTTTTTCAAAAAAAATGTCACTAAAGTACCTTAATATGGTAAAATAAGTTCAGTTATACATATTATAACACATTTCGACATAAAAGTATCATAAAAGTAAAAGAAGGGTCTATAAATAATGATTCATAAATTCATATCGCATTATAAGTCACAGCGGGGAGACCGTGCTTATTATTTCAAGGAAGCCAGGGACGAAATGGCTTCTACTAATCTGCACACTTTACGGACGGTAAGTCTAGCCAACACTTTTCTGCTGATTATTTTTATTTTAATAACGCCACTAATTGTTCCTGAATGGAAGGTCTCTGCTACATATATTCTTTTTATACCATGCTGCCTTTTTTTCTGGCATTCTCCATTATTGCGAGTCGACATGGTCTTAAGAGCAGACCGATTATTAACACAGTCGTAATGTCCTACCAGATAATGATTGCAGTATTTCTGACAATTATTGATGTATTTCTTGAAAACCGTGCAGCTGCAAGCTTCATGCCGCTTTTCATTGCAATATGTCCGTCTCTGTTCATATATCCAATATATGTAATGATTGTATATATGATAAGCTTTGATACACTTTTTATTATTTTATCTACGCTCGTAAAATCTGCGGACTTTGCATCCAACGATACCTTTAATGGTCTTGTAGGATTGGCTTTTGGTCTGTGTATTCTTGCTGTCGTAACCAATCTTCGTTCCAAAGAGTACCGTGTGCGAACGGGCTACAGGGACTTAAGCCAGATTGATGGACTTACAGGAATATATAACAAAACAACATGTGAATATCTAATCAGTGATTACCTCAGCAAAAGAGAGATGTCTTCCGACTGCGCTTTAATTATCCTTGATATAGATGACTTCAAGCACATTAACGATTCCTATGGTCATAAAATGGGTGATGAAATTATTGCTAATGTTGCCCAAATACTCTCTGATATTTTTAAAGACAATGGTATTATCGGTCGATTCGGTGGCGATGAATTCATCATTATGATAAAGGAAGCTGATTCTGATGCTGCCATACGCCGTCAATGCATGCAGATACTTAATCAGGTGTCAGGTATTCACCCTAATGGCGACAGATATTCCTTAAGCTGCAGCATGGGTATTGCACGAACAAATGGACAATATATCTCCTATGAGGATATGTTTAAATACGCTGATGATGCCCTGTATGAGGCTAAGAATTTTGGCAAATCTCAGTTTATCCTGTATACAAACACAACACCTGACATTTCAGATGACAAATATATGCTTATTATTGATGACCAGACAGTAGACCGTATGGTACTTCGCGAAACCTTTAAAGACAGCTATAAGATAATCGAGTGCTCCAATGGACGTGAAGCTCTTGAAATTCTCAGTCAGAATTCCAAGCACATATCAATAGTTCTTTTGGATATATATATGGACGATATTGATGGCTATGATGTTCTCCAGTTTATGAAATCCAGAACCCATACCCAGCGTATTCCTGTTGTTGTAATTACAGCGGAATCCCATACCGAAGAGTATGTACTTGAAAAGGGTGCTGATGATATGATTCCCAAGCCAATTGACCCTGCAATTGCCAGACTTCGTGTGAGCAAGGCCATAAAGAGAAGTATTACAAGTATTAATTGATTTTTTTGTCAAAAAGATTACAATAGAAATATTGATTGTGAAAGGAGCTTCCATACAATGAAATTAGGAAGAAATGATCCCTGCTGGTGTGGCAGTGGATTAAAATACAAAAAATGCCATGCTGACTTTGATGAAAAGCTAAGTGAATATAAAAATGAAGGTCATAAAATACCACCGCACAAAATAATCAAAAATGCTGAGCAGATTGAGGGCATCAAGAAAAGTGCCCAAATTAATATTGCTGTACTCGATTATGTTGGTGACCATATAAAGGCAGGTATTACTACCAATGAGATTAATAAATGGGTAGATTCTGTTACAAGAAGTATGGGTGGTGTTCCTGCACCTCTTAATTTTGAAGGCTATCCAAAGAGTGTGTGTACCTCTATTAATGAAGAGGTTTGTCATGGAATCCCTTCTGATGACATAGTTCTTAAGGATGGCGATATTATTAATGTAGATGTTTCAACAGAGCTTAATGGATATTTTTCAGATTCCTCCAGAATGTATTGCATAGGGAATGTTTCTGCTGATAAGAAACGCCTGGTAGATGTTACTAAGGAAGCTGTAGAGCTGGGTCTTGCGCAGGTTAAGCCATGGGGATACTTAGGTGACGTAGGCGCTGTTATCCACGAATATGCCGTTAAGAATGGTTACACTGTTGTACGTGAAATCGGTGGACACGGAATAGGTCTGGAATTTCATGAGGAGCCATGGGTCAGCTTTACTTCTGCAAGAGGTACTGAGATGCTTATGGTTCCAGGTATGGTATTCACAATTGAACCAATGATAAATATGGGTAAAGCAGACATTCTTCAGGATGAGGACAATGGCTGGACCATTTATACAGAAGACGGAATGCCTTCTGCTCAGTGGGAAATTCAGGTACTTGTAACAGAAACAGGCGCCGAGGTGATATCATATTAATCACAATGAATGAGGTAAGATACTTTTTTACCTTCTTCGACAAATTGGCGAATAATTTCTTTCTTTTGTCGACATTTTAGGCTTGATTTTTTATATAAAAGGCTGTAGAATAACACTTGTAAGAACGAATTGTTCTTATTACCAAACCCCCTCTTATTCAGAGTTTAACTCTGAAAATAACCCACATATATCCTTAAAGACGCAGATGCCCACCCTGGCATCTGTTTCTTTTTGTCCATAAGAATCCTGATTGAGTAGGCTGGCTCCTACTCGGTTAGCAATAGGGCACCTGATACAATGTATCAGATGCCCTGTTATCAGCTTCTATCCTGAAATAACTGTTGCCAGTCCTTTCTTCATTCTTCCATATATCTTATTGCGGCACACCACACAGTTGCGGCCATTAGCCTTAGCATTATATAAAGCAATATCCGTCTCCTCATACAGCTTCTGAAAAGAATTCTTACCATCAGGTACCATTGTTGCAACTCCAATACTTACAGTTACATAATTAGAGACATTAACATACGCATGAGGAATCTTTAAATCCATAATGCTTTTCCTAATCTTCATTGCAAGCTCTACTATCTCTGGCTCGCTCATACCCTGAACAAATACCAGAAATTCCTCTCCACCTGTACGCGCTGTAATATCCGAGCCTCGCTTGGCAGAACGTCTTATTGCATTAGCTACAAGCTTAAGACATTTATCACCTGCCGGGTGTCCAAACTTATCGTTATATTTCTTAAAGAAATCAATATCTACTTCAATTAGTCCCAATGCCGTAGCAGTTCTTGCACAATATGGCCATAACACACTGGCTTTCTTATCAAGACCTCTTCTATTAACCAGTCCTGTAAGAGGATCATGCTCAGATGTATGAGTTTTGGCTTTAAGCCTGAGGCACAGCCTCTCGTGTTCTACAAAATGGTCACTCATAAGAATTCCTATTCCTGTAGTACCAAGACCAATTACTGCTGTATCAATTATTCTTCTGATTCCAGGACTAATTGTAAGTGCTGATATAAAAATTCCCAATGTAAATACTACTGACAAAACCTTACGTTCCGTATCCTGATACACCGGAACAACTGCGAAAAATACAGCTGCTGCTATGTAAAAAATCACACTTCCTGTATACTTCATATCCAGTCTGGCAAACATGAGAAGCATAATAGCTGTGGCTGCAAACACCAGCCTGTAATAAAGCTTAATCTTGTCCAGCTCTTCCTGAGATATTAACAAAAAACCAATTCCCGCCATTGATAACTCAAACAGCACCATTAATGTTAATAATATCTTAATTCCTGTTGTATGATCTCCATAAGCTCCTGAGAACTGTACCACCAGTAACATAACCGGCGTCAGCAAAGATACGACTATTGACGTTATAAAAGCCTTAACGGCATTCTTTCGGTCAAGCATCTCTATAAGTTCCTTATGAGCAGCTATGGAGTTATAATGACTGACATCCATTCCGTCGCCTCCACCACAAATATAAAGCTATTATATAATAATATATACATATAAATCAACTATAATTTGTAATATTTTTATATTTTTTGATACTTTGCATACAATATGTAGATATTATGTAGAAAAACATCTATTAAGAACCGAACGAAGCCCATCACACCGATGGGCTTCATTACATTTTATTCCTGTGGGCAGTCGAAAGCAGGATTAAAGGCATATATATTTTTTTCATTAAGTTTATCCTGAGTAAGTACAAGTGCTTCTCCAAATCTCTGAAAATGTACAATTTCCCTTTCTCTAAGGAATCTTAACGGAGCAACAATATCAGGGTCATCAATCAGTCTTAAAAGATTGTCATATACAACTCTGGCCTTCTGTTCCGCAGCAAGATCCTCTGTAAGGTCACATATAGGGTCCCCCTTTACCTGAAACTCGCAGGCATTAAAAGGTATTCCGCCGGCAGCCTGAGGCCATATGCCAAGAGTATGGTCAACATAATAAGGGGCAAATCCGGAACGTTCAATTTCCTCAGGTGTGAGATTACGGGTAAGCTGGTGAACAATGGCGGCAATTATTTCCATATGGGCCATTTCACAAGCTCGTTGCTAATGGTAATCAAAAGAGGACGCTCACGCGTCCTCTTAAATATAGCACCTTATTCTCAAAATGCAACGTCCGTGCCACTTTCTCTTGTTATGTAGGCTTTCTTCCAGCCTGCCTTCCTTGCCTTTTCAAGCATAGCAGTTGCATTGTTCTCTTCCACATACGCGCCAAACTGCACCCGGTGATGTCCATCAAACAGCTTGATGCACACTGGAAATCCTGCAGCTGCTGCCCTCTTTGCTTCCTGTATTGCATTAGCCTTTACCTGGAAGGAATTGACCTGAACGTGAAGATATCCGTCCTCTCCTTTTAAAGCCATCTCATCCCACTTTGTAAGATGATTTTCTTCAATGATTCTGATAAGCTTAGCAGTATACTGACTGTCAGTTGCATACCCCGCCTCTCTTATGAGTGCGCAAGCTCTCTTATAATCTAAGCATCCATGTAATGCTTTGTATGCAGGCTTGTCCCTGTCATACCATTTTTCCATACACTCCACTGACTGAGCTGGAGATTCAAAAGAGCACATTGTTTCAACCTGGTATATCAATTTGCCATCTCGTTCCTGAGGGACTGACAGATTAACCTTCCCATAATTTCTGGTAACACTATCGTTATAGTTGTTAAGACCAAAGAAATTATTGTTGTTAACAGCGAGAGTTGATGTACCCCATCCGCTCTCAAGAATCGCCTGTGCAATAGTGAGAGATGGAAGTACCTTGTTGGTGAAGTAATATGGTAATACAAGCATACCAATCATTTTAATAAATTTTTCTTTATCCATTGCTGTTATCCTCCTTAGACTCTTCGTCAGATTTCTGTTTCAAGACATCAATACCATTTAATATTGCCTTTGGAATCTTAATTCCCATAAGACCTGCATTTTCAACTATGGACAGTGCTTCATTCACAATAAAGGCAATTACAACCGCATCTCTTATAAATGTAATTCCCAGAGCAATATCCAGTCTGCAGGCGACCAATACAATTAAAAGCGTAATTCCTTTCCTTATCAAGCCCTTCCATCCGGCTTTTGATTCAAGAGTTCCGCTGTTTGTCTTGGGTGACTTATGGAACACTCCGGCAACAATTAACCCTGTAATATAATCAATAGCCATAAATATTATTAATGTTGTCATTGATGCACTCCATCCTCCAAACGCCTGCGCTATCAGACCTCCTATAGTTCCTATGGTTATACTTAACCAATCAATAATTTTCATAACAGTCCTCCTTGTTTTTCTTTTATCATAAATCAACAATGAGTTCGTTCTCTAACCCAATAACATAAAAAAAATAAGCAGTTGCGATATCGCAACTGCTTATATATAAAACATACTTACTCAATTATTCTACTACCGTACACATATGTGCCAATTTGACCGCCTTCAACAAGCTAATCTCAGCCTTTTCTTTAGAATCAAGAATCAATGCGTGAAAAATATTTTTTGTCGGAGAAGGGACCGGATATGTATCTGCTTTTCTACATGCATCAGCTTTGATTTTCGCCGATGCAACGTATCCTTGTTTTTTGAACCTTGTTTCCATATTTGAAATAATCATTCTCTCTTCTCTGTTTCCGTCTCTATCCACAGACAATCCATCTGCGTCAATAAACAGTGAAGGCAACACTCTTCCCTCAAAATATGCATTTTTTTGTTTTTCTGTTATTGCCCTATATAAAAGCTCTTCGTTTTCAACATAATCACATTCCATAAAACTGCACCACACAATTGCTTATTTTATTACATATGTCTTCAGTATATATTTCCTGCACAGCCTTATCATAATTTCCTTGAGGGATTAATACCTTTTCCGCTCTTTCTGAATTTACCTCAAAAAATAATACACTATCCTCATTCTCATATTGCATGACAATACTATCTCTTCCAGTCGGAGAAAGTATTGGCTGTTTCGGTACCGCACTAACAACCTGATTAAACATCCTTATCGAACCCATGGAAAATGCTTTCGCTCCAGTTCCATTCCAATTGTCTTCATATGTTTCCAATTGTGAAATCAATTTAAAATTATTCATCTTTAACATATCCATCTCAAACACACTATTCTGACCCTTGATTTCGGGAGCTTCTATATATCTTATGTGTTCAACTTGATTACTATTATTTTTTATATTATTAACTGAATTTAGTCCAATCGGAATACATATAGCCCCAACAAATAATGCAATCTGCAGTCCTTTTGGCTTATGTGCAATTACCAGACCATTGTTTTTATTAATATTATTGTCCCTTTTACCAATTTCAATTATTGTAGCTTCCATTTACATCACCTTATCTTTTCCCCTTTGCATAAATGGGCTGGCTTGATATAAATTCATCATTAAAATATATCTCAGTTGTATAAACACCTTCAAATTCCAATATAACATTTCTGAAATCCATACTTAAGTTAAATCCTCTATATTCCTGAGGGATATCGTCGGACTTAGGCGCAGGCTGAATCACAACATTTCCAGTATTAACTATCTCTTTATTGTCTGTATCCTTAAAAATAATTTTAATTAGATTATTGTTTTCAGTATCTACATCCATCAACGAAAATACAATAGAAAAAGAAAATAGTCCTGGAATAAACTCAGGAGTAAGTACTGACATAACACTCATTGCATTAATCGCCTCTGCCTGATTAGCTCCTACTCTCTCAGCATTTACACAATACACAAAATGTCCTATTCTTGCCATGGTAAACATCCCCTTCAAATAATAATTATATCTATTCAATATCATATATCTTAAGTTTTGTCAACCATGGCGAATCATATCTCTTTTACGCAAAATAATTATGTCCATTTTTTGATGTCTTTATCCAGTTCTATGAGTGATTCCCACTTTCCTGTGGCATACAGCTTCTTTCGTGCTTCCTTACGGTCATTGCTATCGGCAGCTGTAAGATATTTGTTTTTCCAGTAGCTTACATCCCATCCCATTACAGTTTTTAAAATATCATCCCGGCTTTCATACAATTTGGTCTTTTCCATTGCATTTACAATTTCATTCTTACGTTCGGCACTGCCAGATACATAGTCTTCCTTGTATGCAGATGTTATATTGCTCTTCAGCTTGGATTTCGCCTGCTGCCTAACCTTATCCTCCGTATATTCTGGATACTGAGCTTTAATCGATGTCTCATATTCAGACAAAAGCTCCTGCAGTTTATCAGATGCACCGCTGTCCCCCTTTTCGTACAGTTCCATAACCTTTCCGGCTTTCTTGCCTGTAGTTTCTTTCTCGAGATATATCGGCTCATCTGCAACCGAATCCCATATAGACTTGGCATCCCTCATAGCATTGTATAACGGTATTCCGCTTGTCTGACTGAAAGCCTTTGCACAGCTCATAACAACATATGCCGGAGTCTTCCGGTAGTTAGGGTCGTTAATAAGCTTATCAAGTGATTTTACGGCCATTATAACACTATATATGCCCTCTGTATCACTTCGTTTTATAGTATATCCCAGTACCATGCTCAAGACATCCTTTACGTAAGGCAGGAATTGAATAGGATTAACATTATCCACAAAATTACCTTTAAGACTGTCTATATATCTTTCCCAGTATTCCTTGTCCTTCTCATCCTCATCATCCGCTGAACGCAGTGCATCCGATATTGACTGTGCCATTGCATTAACTGCAGCTGTAAGAATTACTACTCCAACTGTTCTTCCAAGATTCTTAATAGTCCTGCTGCTTCGATTGCTTATAAACTGTACCCATGCATTACGTGTAAGATTATACGTTTTGGTCGGTTCTGCCATAAAAGATGTGGCAATCTGATTTAGCCCGGATTTACTTCGCATTATATGCGACCTATGAAGAACTGTATCAACAACCTGTGTGCGGTCAATTACCTCATCAAATCGTTCTTCTACAAGTTTCATATATTTCTCAGATTTTACATCCATATCAGGATGTGCATCATGCTGTTCCGCTTTTACCGCATTCCATAAGCATCCCCACGTAATATCATCAGCTTTCTGAGCAAGGAACATTGTCTTGTCAACCACAGCATCCTTTATGCTCTCATTAAGTCCAGTAATAATATTTTTCATGGACTTGCCGATATTGGTTTCAAAATATCCAAAGGATTTCCACTGAGCTATTCTGCTGTATTTCAGACAGTCATTAATTCCGGGCTTCATTCCAAAAGCCTTAATAAGGTATTTTGCATCCATAACAGCTGCTGCCCTTACATAAGCTGTTGGCTGCTGTATCGCTACTCTTAAGTTTCCACCAACAGCTGCAGCCTTCCAGTTGCTGACAAGCTTTGATGTTGCCTGGTCTATTGCACTGTCAGCTTTTGTGGAACTTCCATTTAAATCCAGTACAAGTTTGGTAAAATATGACTGTGCTTTGGTACCATACGCTCTCTCAATCTGTTCTTTAACAGAATCAAACTTTATAGTATCATTATCCATTTCCGTCTTCTCGTTATAATTGAACCACTTCATAGCATCTGTAAGCGGTATCGCATATCCGCTATAGTTAGCCATATCAACAATATGCTGAGTAAATACGTCAAATATATCACGTACAATTATTGCATTGTTGGCATTATCCACAGTTGCCTTAGTTATACCCTGGTTACGAATTCTATACAATGAAGCTGTTACTGTAGTCTTATCACTTGTGCTGTTACTGTTTGAGTCCGTTTTAATTGGCCAGTAAAATTTTTCAGTAAATTTTCTATACCCGTACATCTTCATGGATACTTCATTGCCCCATCCGGATACCTCTGTAGAAAGATATTGCTGCATTTTGTCACATATCTGCTTCTGTTGTTCAGAAAGAGTACCCAGAATCTCATTAAGCACACTCTCTGGTATATGAACCGGAGTAACCATGGAATTAAGCACCTCATCTGAGTTTTGAAGTTTAATACCGCCCTTGGAAATATGTCCCATAGCCTGCTGCCTCTTTGATAATACATACAGGTCCATTATCTGAGTTTGTGTCATCCTTAGCGTCTTATCTCCTGGAAGCTTAAACTCATGACTGTTCTTCACCCATTTTCTGATTTCTTTTTCATTGATGTCCTTAAGAATGTCTGTTTTCATCTTGTCCTGAGCCTGAACTATGCACCCTGTTCTGGTATTAAGTCCTTCTCTAAGTTCTTTATATATGCTGTGTCCACCTTCTCCCATAAGGTTAAAATAAGAATATGAATCCAGCATATCTATATTAAAAAATCCATCAGATGTATTGAGTGCAAATGCCGTACCTTTTGCAATGTTATTATTCATCTGTCCATATTTGCTGTTCTTGTATACACCAAATTTTTCCTTCTTGGCTGAAAGGTCAATCAGTGTACGTTTGCCTATAACAGCTACATCTTCGGACAGCTTATTACCATACATCTTATTAATATTATTAATGGCTGCGTGGAGAGCAGTAACAATCTCACTCAGTTCCTTAAGTTCTGCTGTATCAAGCTCTGATATATGTACTGCTCTGCCCTCCTCCTTCTGATGTTCATAGATGAAATTAGTAAGTGATGGAAGAAGGTCAGGGTCAAGTTCATTTAAAAATACTGCATTTTCTCCATTGTCATTCTCCATACTGTTCATATCAGCAAGCGCAGACTTAACAGCTTCAAGTCTCTCATACCAGCCTTTTGTCGTGCTGCTGTCAGGCTGGGACCTTGCACTGAGAAAATCAATTTCAGATAAAAACTCAGCAACCGGTCTTTCAATAATCTCTGGAACGTGATGCTTATCATCAGGCTTACGTATCCACTCCATCATATCCTTGGATTTACTCTTAATGTTATCCCTAAATCGGGTATTAAGCATGCCATTTTTAGTATTGGTACGTTCTTCCTTTAGGAGACGTCTATTCTTCGCATCAAATTTTTTAACCAATGCATCACGTTCCCTCTGAGCAAGTGCCTTAAGAGGTTTCGTGGCTTCCAGACTAAGCAGCTGCCTGTCCCAGTAATTAATAGAGCCTTCAAGGGTCTTGATATTCTTATTAAGATTATCAAGAGATACTTTTTTATCCTGGTACTCCATTTCAGAATTCCCACTGAATACCATATCCTTAATCATGGCTTTGGTCTTTTTGAGACGTTCTTCCTTCTCATCCAGCTCCTTTATAGCTTTTTTATAAGTAGCAAGCTTCGCTGCCTCTTCGCCTGTTGCAGACTGCATAAGAGTATTGGCCAGAACTTCACGAGTGGACAATGATGCAGCTGCCTCCGAATATTTTGTATCATTATTTATCGAACTGTTAGTATTGCTTTTTATTGGTGCCGGTGTTACATTATCTATAGAACCATAGTTGGTTATCGATGACGGCAATTGCAGCCCGAGTGCGGATAACCAACTGTTGGTTCTATTTTTATCTGGGTTTATGTACTTTATTACATCATTGTCCAAGAAATTTTGATACTGTTTAATTGGTCTGGAATAAGAGCTGCTAACGATTTCGAATTCCTCTAAATTACCATCTTTATTTGTTGGATATATCTTAATCGCCGCCATAACCGGTATATTATCAGACGTATACACTTCTCCCAACACAATAAGGCTATCACCTGGTCTTGTATGTGATTCTAATACAATGACTGGATTTTCTATAAGTGCAGGGATTTCTTTGAATATTTCAATGTTCATCTCCGGATGCTTATCGAGAATCTTCTGTATTTTTGATTTTCCAATATAAATATTGTAATCCGGAACTCCTATGCTCTGTAAAGCATCTGATGTATATCCTATATGAAATCTACCCAAACTTTTCAAACGTTCCTCAGCTGTTGTCGAATCATACCACTGCTGAAGCTTGTTTTGATATGTTTTATCCATGGAAAACTTCACTTTATTGTTTAAGGATTTTGTCGAACTGTTATAATTGATTTCTTCATTTATTGATGATATATTTGAGTTAGAGGATATATCAAGCCCCGTCTCGGACGTACGCATGTGAGCATTATTGCTAGCAAGCACTTGAGCATCCTCTTTTATATTGTTTGGAATCACACTATCCAAAGAAGCAGTTACAATTCCAACGGAGTTGCTATTATTTATTGATGCTGCAACAGTTATATTATAGAATTTATTTCCTATCTTCTTTGTGAAAAGTATCTTTGGGGCAAGCTTGTTTCCAGAGTCTTTATACTGTTTGCTGTATAGTTGATTTCCGTTTTTGTCTAACAGCACATAAATATCATCAAAATTTCCCAGCACATATTCAATTCTAGCAACGTTATCCATATCAGCCATACTTTTATTAGCTTTCCCCTCTAATCCATGTCTAATTATAATATGGTTTACTGCGTTCCTATCAATCACATATACTTCGCCTGATACATCTCTTCCTAAGATATCCAAGATTTTCTTAGATGCTCTTTCGTTTACCCTTGATAAGTATTTTCTTTTTGCGCCAATTCCATTTATAACATCCTCAATATATAATTTAAGTTCTGGGTTTATAGAATTGTTAAACTCATTAATTATCTTCTCATCAATTATTTCGCTCGTAATTTTAACATCATCTGAATCTATATTTTCTGAAAACCTTGCCCCTTTTTTATTATATATTGGCATATTGCTTTCAGTAAGTGCCTTATTCCACAATTTCTGAAGCTCTGTCCACTCTCCAACAATTCCTTTAAGTTTAACTGCTGCCGGAGAAGCTTCGTCAATTCCTTCCATAGCATGTGTAAGCTTCTTAATAATGTCACTTATGAAATCCTTAATGTGCTGCCACAGGCTCTTATGCTCTGCTGCCAGCTCCTGTACTGCAGAGCCATCCTTAAGCATCATTTCGCAGGCATCAGCAATAACTTCATCAACTGCTGCCTCACGTTCAAGATTAAGTGCATCCATCTTATCCTTGACCAGCGACGCAAAGGTATCTCTTCCTGATTCATAATATTTTCCAGTAACATAGCCCTTAAGTTCCTCATACATCTTAGGTGAAGCTTCCTGAATATAATGAGTAAGCTCATGTGCTGCAGTACGTAATACTGCCTGCTCATGAATACCTCCAGCATTGATATTCAGATAGATATTATTCCCGGACTGAAAGCCATGAATCTTACCTGTCTTACTATTTTCCTTATCCTGGAAAAGATACACATGAATTCCCAGAGCCTTAGAGATTACATCAAGAACATCTGCTGCCTCTGCCTGTCTTGTATTCAGCTCATTCCTTGATACAGTGCTAACCCCATACTTATCTGCAGTCTTTTTATCAATACCGGATACAGAGAGGTTTTTACCATCTTTTTCGACGTTTTTCTTCAAATTGTCAACTTTAAGCTGCTTCTTGGCAACTTCAGCGGCTTTATCCGCGCGTCCAGAATCAAAGGCCATTTTATAGAACTCCTCTGGCATAGCATCATCGATTACAGTATTCTTTGCATCCGCATATGAATACGCATTAGTGTGACCATATACATACATTGAATCCCACACCTTGCCAAAAAGATTTGCACTGTCTGAGTATTCCGCTCCCGAAGTAGCCTTATATGCATACAGCATCTTATTAGCAGTAGCTGTAGTATATCGGCCGGCATAGGAATTGAGTACGTTCATTGCGTCACTGAGCTTTACGGAATCTGCAGATACAGTTTCATTGTCGCTTGTGGCATATTTTATTCCACCATCTGTGGACTCATAGCGCAGGATATCCACCTTTTTACCTGTGCTATTCACAACCGCTGATGTTATATCATCAACCTGGGGGGTTATATTATCATTATATTCTTTTACATTTGACCCCGTATTTTGACCCGTAAGCACGTTATTGTCATTGTTGGCAGAACCAACCACATTGTTATTTTCGTTCAATTCTGTGCCACTGTGTGCATCCTCTACCCCACTTTTTGCAGTTGTATCCTGCATATCATATGACATTGGGTCAACCAGCATTCTATTGAATATTTCAGAGACTTTGCTGTTATTCTTAACCTTTTCAAGCTCAAAATCACCTGCAGTATCACTTATTATGTCCCTTGCTATCTGGGTATACACAGCTGTATTTTTCTTACCGAAGCCTGCATTCTTAAGCTCTGTCTCTATATCCTTTACAACACTATCCTGATTGCTGGCACTTACGGACATATACAGCCTTCCGACCTGCTCCGCATCCATATAGCTGGAGCTTTCTATCTTTTCGGCAAGTTTTGTAGTCTCTTTTGAGCCTGTCTTTTTTGCCATATTAATAAGCTCATCCAACGAATCCGGATTATTAATATAATTCTGGCCAACACTTTTTGCATATTCCGCATTGTTAATACTGGTATTAAGTCCGTTAACTGCAAGACCTCCCCCAGCAAACGCACCTCCAGACACAGCTCCGCCCGCAAAATCCTGCGCCATCTGCAGTGCCTGGTCTCCAACAGCCTTGCCAAATGCCTGTGATTTACTGTAGCCCTGTGCCATATAACTGTCTATTGACATCTGCCAGTCTGATTTGTCCTTAGAGATAATAATATCCGCTGCAAGGTCAATTACATCACTTGCAACCTCCTCAGAGCCTTCTGTAAGCATATTCTTCATAAGATACTGTATTCCAGACTTTTCCATCTTGCCTTCAAGCAGCGCATCCAGAGAGACCTTCTCTGTAAGTATCTCTGCAGCTCCCGCCACTGTTGCCAGCTTAATACTGTCACTCTGGCTCATGCCCTTGTCCATGGCACTGTTAAGAGTCTGTGACGCTGCACCCGTACCCATAAGTCCAAGTGATGCAGCTTCCGACGCTGCTACAGGACCTGCTGATGCTCCAGGATTGAGTCCACCTGTAATAAGGAGGTTCATACCCATATCTGCCATGCTCATTCCTGTACCATATGCAAATTTGCCAAAGCTGTTATCAATATTATCATTAACCGTATCCCTTATTTCGCTCTGAATTCTTGACGGCATATTATAAACATCATATGGGTCCACGGAATCCGGATTGGAATCCATTACTCCAGATACAACAGCATCTGCAAATCCTCCGTCTGCAGATGCTACATTGTCTTTATATTTTTTTGCAATTTCCGGAAGTAGCGAACTAGGGTCATAATCTGCATTAGCAAAAGCACTGACTGTACTGCCTAAATACCCTATACCTGTCAATGGTGCCAAGCCCACTGATGCTATACTGGCCAGCACAGGGTTTTCATCTGAGAACTCATTAACAGAATCAAGCACATCTCTTCCCTTTTGTTCTGTTAGATTTAAACTGTCAAGATATTCTCCTGCTGCAGCTGCTCCCTGGGTGTTATATACATAATTGTATGTAGCCTTCTGTGTATCAGACATCCAGTCATATCCACTATTAACAAACTGCTGTGCCTTGCCACCTGTAATGTCATGCTGTGCTGCTCCTGTCATAAATCCCAGATTGGCTCTGTTCCTGGCATCAGAATTAATCCAGTAATATTTTAATTCATCATCTGACATATTATTAATGTCGTTCTGATTAAGCGCATCTGTACTGCCGGTGTAAACCGAATTGGCAGCATAATCCTCCGCTTTTTCCATATCATAGTATTTTCTAGCAGCCGGATAGTTATCTCTTAACCATTCGGACTCTTTTGTAATATTATCCTTAACATTAGGATTAGCTGCTCCTGCTGCTGTTCTGTCCAGACTGTCGGCTGCTGCCATGGCTTTTTCATAATCATAATCCTGGTATTTTTTTGAGAAGCTGTAATCGCTCTCATTTTCAAACTGGCTTCTATATCTGTAATCTGAATCAATATAATCAGATGCTGCCTTAATGTTGTCTGATGTTTTATTCAGTATATTCAGAGCTTCGCTTTTATCATCATAGCTATAGCCACTATTCTTGACCTGTCTACTTGACATATCATTTAAATATTCAAGAAATGAATTTTTTAAGTCGGCATCATGAGCATACTTTTGTGCATCCGTTCTGTCAGTATAGGAACTCATATAATCACTGCTATAATGATTGGAATAATCATTAAGTACATTATTAGAATAGTCTGTTGTCAATGCCGTTGCAGTCATTGAGCTTTGGTCGTTTTTTTTATTCTTTTCGTTCTCATATCTTTTAGCATATGATTTTGTACTTGCTTCTGCGCGCGGCGAACTGCTAGCTGTAATTCCCTCATCACGTTCTTTTTTTAATCTATCCGAATACCTTCCCATGGTACATCCTCCTGTTATTTTCTTGACGGAAATGTTGTCGGCCGCTTTGATACTGCCGTATTTAGTGCCGGCGATACTGCTTTTTGAGTCGCGCTTTGTGTTGAATACTTTGCATGTTGTTTATACAATTCATATGCTGTTGCATCACTAATTACATTACTCTCTACCAAGCTCTGCAGATATGTATCAAGCTTTTCATTGTTTCCAGAATTACCGTATAGTTCCACCTGCTTAAGTTGAGAATCTGTAATACCTGAATAGTTTGTAGCTTTAGAACTTGTTGCAGCTGCTCTGGCATTACTTATTGCATCCTGTTCCTTCTGATATGCCATCTCCTGTTCCCACTGTGACTGAGCTATAGCATCCTGCTGTTTCTGATATGCAAGATTCTCATTATACTGGCGAACACCTTCGTCGTAATTTGTCTGGTCCCAATAGTTGCCATTTTCCAGCTGTGCCTGGTTCTGGAAGTAACTCCGGAGTGAGTTCCAATCACTGTAATCAAGGTTTTTTTCGCTGTTGTACTGATTGGTCGCATAGTCCCGGTCTCCCTGCCAGTCTGATACAGTGTCCCTATAAAGTCCGTAATCATTGTTATATCCAGTCTGCGCAAGGTTAAATTTGTTATACAAGCTCTCCGTCTCATCATCATATGTTCCCTTGGCCATCTGATAATATTCCGGCAGATTGTTATTAAGCTGGGTAAGGTAATTTTGGTATGCCTGATTGCCGGCTGTACTCGCATACGAATTGCCATATCCTCCAGTCATGGCTGCTGCCTGCCCCATAGTATCCTGCATTGCCTGTTTTCCCAGCGCAGTATACTGGTCCTTTGCCTGCTGATACAGCATGTCACTATTGATGTCATACTTGAATGGGTCTCTATTGTTAATCTGGTTCATCAAATCTGACATAGTAGCTGAATATTGTGAGCTGAACTCTCCCGGCTTTTGCGAGAGCACACTATTAAGGTAATTCTGTGCTGCAGTTACGGCTCCTGACTGCTGATATGCTCCGGAGTATTTGTTCATCTGGTTCTGCGTGTTCTGGGATACGCCTGCCAGATTAGTATTGTTGGAATTACTGTTACTGTTAAGACTCGCTGATGCAGGTACAGTGTTCGACGTATTACTCGAAGTGCTTGAGGAAGTACCTGGAATAGTGAGTACTGCACCTGTATTAATAAGGTTTTTATCCTTAATGTTGTTTGCCGATGCTATAGCATCAATGGTGGTATTATATTTTTTTGCAATTTGGGTAAGATTGTCACCTTTTTGAACTGTATATGTTGCCATATTATTTATGCCTCCTGTCCGTTTTTCTTAATAATAAGATAGTCTGCTCGTGGTTCTCTAACCCATAAACAAAAAGAACCCAGAATAATCTGGGAAATATTAGTTAAATAGTAATTTAATACATAGTGAGACAAAAACCTTTACCACCCCATCCAAAGCAAGTACATGGACACTTATAGGCGCACTGCCTGTGGCACAAACCAATATAGAGGGCATAGATATATTTATTACGGTTGGTGGTAATCTGTATATTAATCCACATAAGTTTTTTTCATTGTATGCAAAATACAATAATTTATATATAGCAGTTGACAGCAGTGCTTACCTTAACGCATCCGCTTATGCTGTAATACGGTATAAGTAACGCTATCTATACTTAATGGATATATGGCAACTTGATTTAGCGTAATTTGTACCGCCGTAAATAAAATGCCTTAATGATATGCTAGTTGTAGTTGCATTAATCCAACAACTTCCATAATCGCCCGAACCATAATAATATCCACCAAGACAGATACGGGCATTGGTAGAGCTTAATGCGGCATAAGGTATATATGTTCTGTAGCTGTAATATTCACTTCCTACCGCCACCCATACACTTACGTCAAGTTCGGAGCACTCTACTAAGGATAAGGAAGATGTTCCAAGAACAGATGTTAACTGTTTCCACTGTAAATTACTATTTTAATAATCATGTTCAGTTGCGATATCGCAACTATCCTTAAATATTTTTCTGTATGCAAATAAGACACAGCTATACTGTGTCTGTAAGAAAAATATTATTCTATCTAGCCTACATATCTTTTATGTGAATTTTTAACATTGTCTTCATCTACCATGCAATATAACATAGTTGTATCTATCTTAGAATGTCCAAGCATAGTTTGAACCTCCTGAATCGGCATTCCTCTCCTCATAGCATCTGTAGCAACTGTTCTCCGGAACTTATGAGGATGTATCCGTCCAATGTCAGCCTTTTTTCCTAATTTTCTCACTATATTTTGTATCGAAGCCACCCTTAATCTGCAGTATGGCTTTTTATCACTCACGAACAATGCCATGTTATTATCTGTCCTATTATTAATGTACTGCTTCAGGTAATGCATACACTCACCGGAGAAATAGACTATTCGCTGCTTGTTTCCTTTTCCAGTAATCACTGCTGCATCATTAGATATATCTGTTATATCCAACGAAGCCAGCTCAGACACTCTACACCCAGTAGAGTATAGTGTTTCAATTATAGCCAAATCTCTTACCTTTGCCTTTTGCTTAAGTGACTCCATTTCTGATGCAGAAATAACTGGTTTGATTTTGTGTCTAATTTTTACGTTTTTTATTTTTCGCATTGGATTTTTCACTATTATATCTTCATCCTCTAAAAAGTTATAAAAAGAAGATAAGTATCTCACCATGTTGTTGTACGTAGTATTTTCAATTTCATGTTCCTTTTGATACACCATAAAGTAATAGCGTATATCGTCGGTATTAATTTCAGTTGCGGGTTTACCAATTCCCTCTACAATCAGACTTACAGTATAGTGATACTGTTTGATTGTAGCATTTGTACATCCCTCCATCTTTTTAACAGCCACAAACCTGTTAATCAATATACCATTACGATTATCAGGTATAGTAAGCTCATTTTTTTCATGAAGCTCCGTTAATAACACGTCTTCAAGAATGGTCATCTGCTCAGCAGATAATACACTGCTCATTCTAATTAGAATATCATTTATTTTATTCATGTAGACACCTCCAATATTGTTATATCAGAAATGTGCAATAAAAAAAGCTGCAGCACGTGGCCACAGCAATTTTTATTATGCCTCTTCGACTTCTCCGAACTCAGTGATATACAATTCCGTGTCTCTGATTCCAAGATATTTTTTCACTTCAGAAGCGGATACCGGATGTACCCCTTCATGGTCCACCATAAAATATGAGCCGTTCTGGGTCTTAAATAAGCTTGTCTCTCCCTCGGCATACAACATAGTTGATGTAATAGTGTCGTAGAGTTTTCCTTCAATAATAACTTTCATTATTTTCACCTCCTTTCGTTAATTAAATAGTAATTTAACCGAAACAAGTAAATCAGTAGATTCAATATTGAATTATTTTACACCGGTTCTTCAGCGGGAATCAGCAGACCTGAATACATTACTAAAAAATGGATTCTACATATGCACTGGTTCTCCAACACACGCACCATACACAAGTAATCCAGCCTGTATAGTTCTTGTATTTGGAAACGGAAGTAGTTATTTATGTCAAATAGCATACGCACTAACCGATTCTTCATCTGTGTTAAAACGAAGAATATGTGTTAATAAGAATTGGGGCGGATGGGCAGCCTTGTAATTGTCTATATTTAATGGATATGTGGCAATTGGACTTTGAATAATTTGTACCGCCGTAAATAAAATGTCTGAGTGTTACAACATTTTTTGTTGCGTTTATCCAACAACTGCCATAGTCTCCTGAACTATAATAATATCCGCCAAGGCATATACGAGTATTCGTAGAATCCAAGGATGTATATGGTATACGTGTCCTGTAACTGTAATATTCACTTCCCACTGCGACCCATACACTTATATCTAATTCAGAACACTCTACTAAGGACACAGAAGATGTTCCTAGGACGGAAGTTAACTGCTTCCACTGTAAATTACTATTTAATTCATCTACCGTATCGCCCAAATCCAGCAACGACCTCTGATTTGTTGTCCCAACTCCTGCAAGAACGTCACCAGTTATATATGCTTTGCCACCCCTTAAATCCCATGCGCCAATATCTAATGTCTGCTCATATTCCGCATATTTTCCAAATGCAGCTCCACCACTTACACTAGGATACAGGTTAAATGCCACGCTGGCCGTATTAATTATAAATGTATATTCTTTAGAATTTCCAATAGTGTCCTGGACTTTAAATGTACACTTGTACGTTATAGTTGCTGATAGTCCCGTCTTAATAGTTGCAGTCGACGTGGTAAGACTTCCTGATGCAACGCTGGCATTGTTTATAGCCTTTACGATACTGTAAGTAATCGATACAGCATTTTTGTTACTGCAGGAACTGTAATGCGCTGTGGACTTAAGATATAGGCAGGTACCAGCATCGCTTTGTGCGCCTGCGCTGTTGCAGCGGAAGCAAGATATAGTATCTAAGTATGGCATATTATAAGCCTGTGCAGTAATATTTACATCATATCTGGCAGACGTCCTTCCACGCGAATCCACTGCATATACATTTATGGTGTTGCTTACTGCCACCAGTACATCTATAGTAATTACATTAGAAGCTGATGAATAGGTTTTGCCATTATACACAACTTTGTAGCTGCTTATACTACTGCCATAAGTACCTGCTCCCGTTATGGTAAGTTTAGCCTTGCTATACCCCTGTACATATATGCCCCAATTATTAACCACTGTAGTGTCTGACAGTGGCGCTGTTCCTGCACCTGTTACAGATGGAATTATGCTTGAAGGCAAATACAATGTAAACGTATATGTCTTACTTCCCACAGTGCTGCTGCCATTATATGTTGTTACAGTAAGATTGCACGTGCCTAATGTTGCCGATGT
The DNA here is from genome assembly GCA_964441705.1 of uncultured Butyrivibrio sp. Taxonomy (GTDB): domain Bacteria; phylum Bacillota; class Clostridia; order Lachnospirales; family Lachnospiraceae; genus Eshraghiella. The sequence continues at coordinate 68,154 of CAYTWF010000002.1, read as the reverse complement.
AACCTGACTGCACAGACTTAATGGTGGAGTCCATGGCACTGAGGTTGACGTAGTTTTTGTACATATAGTCCCAGTCGCGTTACCGAACGCATATGTAATGGTATGTGTAAAACTATTAGATGCCCTGTTTATTGCTATTTGGATATTGCTATTAATAGTATTACCGCTTGTGCTACTTATGCTGGAGGCTCTTGGTATCGTTGTGAGTGCAAGGTTGCCGGATGCACTCCAAGAGAATGCACTGTTGTATCGGTATGTGCAGGCAAAAGAGCACGCGCAAGTCTTACTGCCGTCTGCATTATGCGGTACTGTCGCAGTACCTGATGCTATAATTACCGGAGAAGCCTGCGTATGGTTAGTACCTATGCTTATGCTCTTCTGCGTTGTATTTGCCAGACTATAGACCGTTACCCCGTTGATTTTTACATTAATCGTGTGATAATTATTACTGTACCAGTAAGTGCTGCTTGTTGTACCTAACCAGCCTACAAGCTGCCATGCAACTACAGAACTGTTGCCATCAACAGATGTGCTGTTTTCCGTAACCAGCAGGTCCATATGAACGTACGAATTACACACATTTCCACTGAATCGCGCCATCTTATTTATCCTCCATAATTTATTGTGAATCCGTTTGCGCTGTTAATTCCAAAGCTACCGATAGTCAGCGTTCCCAGTATTTCTGCGTTAGTAATATACAGCTTGTTGCCAGACATATATGCCACAAGCACATTATCCTGCCAGAACTTTATGCCTCTGCTTGTAAATGTTGATAAGAATCCCGTCTTATTAATTTCCGTGAAGACCTGACCATTAATAGTTACTTCCGTTGTGGCTATGTTCTGGCCAATGGCAATACCTATTACAGGTACCGTGCCCTCATATTCCACTATGCCGCTTTTAATATATCCTTCAGTACCCACCTTGTAAGAATCAAAGGCTGCACCCAAGTCATTAAGTGCACTGTTAAGCTCACTATAATATGTATACTGCTGCGTAATTCCATCTGCCATCTGAGATATGTTGTTACTAATCTGCTCCTGGTAGTTTCCAAAGTCTGATACTGCAACGTAGCTCTGTGTAATTAGGGTTCTTATAGCATCTATTTCATCAGAAGTCTCAACTGACACATTATTAGCAGCTTCCCATGTACTGTCACATTCCGGTGTGGTATATACTACTGTCCCATTTGTATAGGTTATTTTAGTACGTCGCCATATATATGTTCCAGAAGTCCATGGCGGTGGGTCTGTCTGCCACTCATCTGCTGCCGGAATAGTAGTCTTGCTGTTGCTAGTCGCGTATTGGTTAACAGTGCTGGATATACCATTTCCTGTTGCTCCTGTGCTTCCAGTGTCTCCCTTAGCACCTGTTGCGCCTGTATCTCCTTTAATCTTTGTCCATGCATATTTGCTTGGAGTAGTACTGTCAGCTGCTACAAAGTCCGTGTACTGTCCTATATAGGTCTTATTGCTACTGTCTGATACAGAAAAACCAGTTGAGCCATCCGCACTTGTTGCATATGCTATATGCAAATAGCTGGTCTTTCCATTCGTGCCATCTGTACCAGGGATACCCTGGTCTCCCTTTGCTCCCTGTGCACCTTCCAGTCTTTGCCATGTATATGCTGTGTAGCTTGTTGGGTCATTTGCATTATGGTCAACGCAGGTTCCGATATATGTACTTGGTGTTTCACTCATAGGATTACCATTTGCATTATCCGAATATTTTATGTGAAAGTAAGATGATACACCATCTGCTCCTGCCGGTCCTTGTATTCCCTGGTCACCTTTTTCACCCTGTAGACCTCTCAGTCCGGCTTCTCCTGGGTCTCCTTTATCCCCCTTAGCTCCTGTCTCTCCTTTAATCTTTGTCCATGCATATTTGCTTGGTGTAGTACTGTCAGTAGCCACAAAGTCCGTGTACTGTCCTATATAAGTCTTACCTGCGCTGTCTGATACAGAAAAACCAGTTGAGCCATCTGCACTTGTCGCATATGCAATATGCAAATAGCTGGTCTTTCCATTCGTGCCATCTGTACCAGGGATACCCTGGTCTCCCTTTGCTCCCTGTGCACCTTCCAGTCTTTGCCATGTATATGCTGTGTAGCTTGTTGGGTCATTTGCATTATGGTCAACGCAGGTTCCGATATATGTACTTGGTGTTTCACTCATAGGATTACCATTTGCATTATCCGAATATTTTATGTGAAAGTAAGATGATACACCATCTGCTCCTGCCGGTCCTTGTATTCCCTGGTCACCTTTTTCACCCTGCAGACCTCTCAATCCGGCTTCTCCCGGGTCTCCTTTATCTCCCTTGGCTCCCGTTTCTCCTTTATCCCCCTTTGCTCCGGGTTCGCCCTGTTCGCCTTTTGCACCTGTAATACACACCGGATTACTTGATATAGACGTACCATTTTTGTAAGTAGTTATAAGTTTCTGCCAGATAAACATTCCCTCCTCCCACACAGGACGTTCCGTGCTCCATCCTGATTGCGGAGGTGTTTCAGCCGTATCAGTTACTGCATAATATATTTTATTATCTGCTACAACTGTTTTTATGTCATTTCTAACAATTGTAACCGTTTTGGATATGCTGTCTGCAGTCTTGGTTATCAGGGATTTAAGATTATTATAAGAATCTACCATTGACTCATTATTGTTAGTTGTCTCCGGTGCTATTTTATTAACTATGCTGCTTACTTTTTTTGTATCATTTTGCAGCTGTTCCAGCCCAATCATTGCACTGTTAAGCTGTTCTACAAGCTGGTACATGTAGGAATACATCTGCCTGTCCTGTATTCCCGAAGGTGGTGTTGTAAAGTTATAAGCCATTACATATCACTTCCTTCCTCAAGCAGCTTTGTAATAGAATATATTTTGCACTCTCCTGTCCCTGCTATTTTTATGCGCATATGGTCACACCTTACAGGCTTTACAGGTATAGTAAAGGTATTAGTGCCATTTCCACTTACTATCCCCTGCGATATCCATATTCCTGACGAATCATATTCACAGAAGACCTGCACCTGAGCTGCTGCTGCCTTTTTCATTCTTATATTTAACCTAGTAATATATTTTCTATCCGGATATTCATATCCAATTACCCCAGTAGTTGCACTCCACTCCACATCATCTTCAGAAGAAAGACAGTCTTCATAATATGTATTACATACCAGGTTATTATCGGAATCTATAAAATACAGCTTATCGTCATTGCTGCAGAACATTTTTGCCCTTATATTGTCTTCCTTATGCCACATTCCATAATTTGTGTCATACACAAACATCTCATATTCTCCAGCCGAATTTTTCATGTTAATATAGTATCTGCTGCCAATGCATCCCGATACCGCATCTGTATAATGTTCATGTCCAAGAGCTGACGATATGCTCTGAGGAAGGCTTCCATCATATGCGCATACATCCACAGAGCTTTTATAGTAAAGCATCTCATCAACAAGCTGAATGCTTCCTGATGAGCCTTCCTGCACTCCTCTGCAGTTAGTAGTCTGCACCTGATAGTTAGATGGATAGTTGCCATATATCTTATGGATGCATTCTTCCTTAAAAAACAAAGGGTATCCCAGATAGTTAGCTGCTCCGGTAAATTTACCATCTGAACCGACCGATACTGTAAAGCTGTCAGTTGATATTCCTGCAAAGCTGTTCCAGTTCTTAGCGTCTCCAAGCTTGGAGCTGTATATCTCATTAACTGTAAGCCCATCCTTTAATCCGTAATGGCATCCCCACAATCTGTTATTCGATTCAATGACATATTCCATTGTAGGAATAAGTCTTTCCACCTTAACAGCTGTTGTCTGCTGTACAGTTTGGTCAAGAAGACCTATTACAACCAGATAATCATCTGCGCACAGCTGAACTACCATTGTATTATTTAAGTCCGTAACAGACGAACCGGATATAGTTATTCCATCCCCTTCTTTAAAAAGCTTTCCAATATTAGGACAGGCTATTTTAATATATGTAGTAGCAATAGGAACCCACATAAGTGAAGATGAACTCCACACCTTAAGGCTATGAGTTGTTCCTGAAGTATCTAGCCAGTATTCCCCATTCTCCGGATTCTCCGGTTCTGTTGTTCCTGTTGTTGTAATATCGTATGCAGCTGCATCCACATTACACATGGTGAAGCTTACAGTTGTTCCAGCCTGTGATGTAAAATGCGCTTCAAGTTCTCCGTAATCTGTCATATCAACAGTATTAATATATTTTTTATCCGGCCAGACTATAAGATATGCTCCCATGGATACCAGCTGTTTAGGACACATAGCATCATCTGTAGACAGCTGCAGATTAATTATCTGGTCATTTATTACAATATTTGCGCCATCCACATATATAAGGCTGTCCTTTGCCGTAATGCCCTGTGGATTATTAATATGCTTTACAATGCCTCTCTTATCTCTTGGGGACATTACCGGGTAATATGCACCTGTCATGTTCTTCATATCCGATAATTCACCCTCATTACATCTTAAGTTAGCATTATATCCCCTAAATACGTCAGTCATGCTTCGAGACTGGGATACCTGTGTCAAACGTGGCATATTCATAATTTACCTCCTGTAAAATATAGGACCATTAACCGAATGTACCGGCATATGCTTAGAATTGTAATAGTTGCTGAATTCTGTATAAACATTATTGTACATAGCCGAGCTGTTGTTGTACTTTGATATCTCCTGGTTAGCATAATCAATCTGTGATTCAAGCCAGTATCTGTATATCTCTGTATATGGCTCTGGAACTAGAAGCTCCGTCGTATCCTCTGTATCATCTGTATAACCACTAAAGCTCTCATAAGTATTGCCCTCATGAGTCTTATAGATATTTTCATAAATAGTATTGTCGAGTCTTGAAAGCCATCCTCTCTTCATGGTGGAAGTGTATTGATTAGGCTTTAGTTCATCTATATAGCTTATTGCTTCTCCAATTGTCATATCGCGCCTCCTATGCCAAAAGAGGGAGCAGCTGCTCCCTCTAATTGATAATTCTAAATAATGCTTTTCTCTTCCTGTTCGTCGCGGAACTGTGCCTCTGATATGGAATTGTTGTATACCTCCGCAACCTCCGGAGGTACCTTTACATTCTTGTTAGTCTGTACAAGATAGTCTACAAAGTTAACCGAAATAAGTCTCTGTGTATCCTCCTTGTCGATTCTCGGTATATAGATAGTCGGCCAGTCAGCCTCCCGGTCGGGATTGTCTGTTTCATCCGATTCCGTTAACTTCTGGCTTATTATTCCACGCAGCTCCTCAACCGTCTTGGCTGCAGTAATGTCAATTCCATTGGCTGCTGCCAGTTCTTCAAGTTCCGCTTTCTTTAATTTGTTAATGTCCATAATTCCTCCTAGTTTGCTGCTATAGTTCCAGTAAATGATGTTCCACACTCAATCCTGTACAGATATTCTGGGATAAGTATCTTAGTAGCACAGGTTGCCTTCCAGCCTACAGAACCTCTCTGATTCAATGGGTCTGCTGTTCCGGCAGAGCCTTTCTGTTTAACGATTACCTCGAGGTTGCCACCTTCAAGGTCTACGTCACCATATGCATTCTCACCAAACACTATTACACCGAATACAGCATTTGTTACAGCACTCTCTCAGGTACCTGTAGTTACACTCCATATCTTGGCTTCAGAAGATACAACGAATCGTACACCCATTATCTCTCCTATTTCTCCCTTGAATACCTGCTCAACGTTATCGGTATACTTTACAAGCTCGGTAAAGCCGTCGCATCCCATTATATCCTTTTTGATGTATGGGTGGATAATTGCCACATAGGAGCCATCAATCTTAGGAGCATTGTTTGCCTCCAGCTTGGCTGCCACACTGGCTATAAGGTCAGGTGTTATAAGGCAGGTCTTATCGATACCGCTTCTTGAAGTTACTGCTGTAACTGTTGTGCCACTTACCTTAGGCGCATATACAACATTGGTACCTGTCATGACTTCATTACGGCATAATGCATCAAGTGTCACTGCTGCCTGAGATGCATGCAGTGATGTCTGCTCCATAATCACGTTATCAATGGCTGTCAGCTGCAGTACATCAGATGTTACCGAGTAATCGCCGTGCTGCGCTACTGTAGCTGTGAGTTCGGACACATTGAGCTTGCTTCCCGTAGGAGTTACACCCTCTGTAAGTGCAGTCATAGCCTTGGCAAAGCTTGTCCACTTTCTCCAGGATACACTTTTGCCGTTATGTGATGGCATTGGTGTCTTTTTTGCGAACTGCTTGTATCTGAGCTGTGGCTCTGCCATTCTTATAATCTGTGTGTTATAAAAAGTCTTCATTTCCGGAGAAAGGTCATTTCCGGTATCATTGCTTCCTGATGTGTTAATTACATCCGTAAACTTCTGTAATCCATATGTTCTGGATATCTTTCTTGCTAAATTCATATTTGCCTCCTTGTTAGTTGCAAGGAGAACATCAACTCATTGTGATTTTTTCTCCTCGTGCAACACGTCTTTGTATGTCCTTAAAATCCTTTACGGACATGCTCTTAATATCTATCTTAAAATCCGCAGCACTGCTGTTTAATGTCGATTCATTCGGTCTTGCCTGATTGCTCTTAATGGCATTGGTAAGCTGTTCATTAGTCTTCTGTGCAACTGCCTGCATCACTGCCGGCTGAAGCTCTGACTGATGGATTACCTCAAAGGCATTCTTTACTGATATACCATCATTAACCAGCTTCAGAAATGTTGGATTGCTCATTTCTGTATTCAGGTCAAAGGTTGGGTACATCTGCTGCACTCCTGGTACCTGGTTAAGTATCGCATCAAACTGTCTACGGCTCTCCTGCTCCCGCATAATCATACGCTGACGCTCTTTAAGGCTTGCATTCTCCCGCTCAACAGCTTTAATTCGCTTGAGTTCATTAATATCAATGCCTTTTTCAAGTGCCTCCTTCTCATAAAAGGAATTGTCATCAGCAATCTTCTGGGATAACTCTTCATAGTTCAGATTAGCTACATCCAAACCATATTTTTCTCCCAGCATATGAAGTGCTGGCTGCAGCTTGGCAAGATTATCCTCACTCTTTCTGGAGTTCTTCAATCTGTTTTTAACAATTGTCTGAACTCTTTCATCAAATTCAGCTTTATACTTGCCATTAATAAGTGATTCAAATGTCTCAGGCTCACTTGGTGCCTGCTGGGTGGCAGTCCCATCCGGTGTTATATTCTCACCATTCGTGCCATTGTCAGTTACGACCTGACCATTTCCGTTTGGAGCTGTCTGTGTAGCTGCTGCCGGAGCTGTTCCTTCTCCTGCTGCGCCATCTGCAAACAGCTGTAATTCATACCTTCTGTTCAATTTGTGTTTCCTCCTGTGGTAGGTCACGACCCTTTATATGCTCATAATAGCAATGGTGTATTGTTATTCTCTAACCCACAAATAAAAAAAATTTATTTTTTTACTAAAATATTTTCCGGGTACTCATTTTCCAGTATTTTTATGCCTGTAATTACTGTGTCATATATCAGTTCTGTTTCTCTCTCGAACCCCTGAAGGGGGATGCACTGAATTATGGCATGCCCCTTATCAAGTTCTATCTTGCTGGATGCAAGCTTTCCCTCATCCTGAAGAGCTATAATATTTTCACATAGAGTACTTATCAGTATTGTGAAGGCTGCACATACTATGTCCTGACCCTCAGCAGCATAGTTCGCATGACCATATGCTGTTACAGAGTATGTACTGCAGCTTACAGTTATCATGTTGGCTGGGTTGCTGCCTGTGCCTTATCTCTAGCATTAGACACTATGGCATTCTCCTCCTGCAGATTTCCAAGGCTGTCAGTCTCCGGTAAATCCACATTAGTATCTCCTGCAGGTAGCTGCTGCCCTGTTTCCTGCATAATAGCATTAGCATACTGTTCAGCAAGATTACTTCCCTGAGAAGCATCAAGTCTCTTACATAATTCCAGGCACACCTGCTGAGTCTGTACCAGCTTGTTATACATAGTCTGCTGCTGTGACAGCTTATTCATTAGCATTTCTCTATTGTCAAAATCCATCATATCCAGCGTCATGAGTGCCTGGTCCGCCATCTGAGGATTAAAGAATCCAAGATTAAAGAACTGCAGTGCAAGCTCATTCTGGCTCATCTTGGTATATGCATTGGCTTTTTCTGCAGTTACCTTAAGGTCAAATGATGGCACTCTGTAGCCTAAATCAATTCCGAAAGCCTCTCCCTGATACTGTGGCTTAATTCCTGCGTTAGAATAGCTCACAAAATTGTCATTGCCATTGGCACCAGTTATGCGAAACTGTCTTGGGATGTCATAGAACTGACGGACAAGCTCTATGCACATGGTTATTATCTTCTCGTATGAACGGTAGGAGTTCTGAGAGCTGTCTCGTGAAGTTTTTCCTGACTGTTCCTGCATAGCTGCTATGGCGGATGCAGCTGTTACACCTGATGCAGCTCCGCCATTATTTACATCTCTGTTGCCAGATATCTCCTTAAGCTCCTCAATAAGGTTATTCCTTATGGTCACATTTATGGAATCAATAGGTTGGGTATCTATCTTCTTAAGCGTATCATCTCCAAGATTACTTCCTGTGGTTACAAGCATCTTATGTACGTCGGCAAACTCCTCCTCATTTATTCCGGAGTTCTCTCGTTCAAAATACCGCGGTCGCGAAGTCCACTTGGCATTAGTTACTATACTGTCACCAAGCTCATCAATGTCCTTCTGTGTTTTCTTGCATATATCGATATAGGAATATGCCCACAGACTTCCCTCCACAGGGAATAGAGCATCTGTCACAAATGGATATTCTCCGTGGTCATACAGCCCCTTCTCAGCCATCTCAGGATTATTTTCTGTGGCAAACAGTACGCAGTCATTGACATACCTAACATAGTGCAGCACCTTCCTGCCATTAATGTTTTTCTTATAATACCAGTCAACAACTAAGCTTTTATCAGATACATCAATGTAGTCATCATAGAGAAACTTATTTTCAAAATACCGATTTCCCAGATGTCCCTTAACTTCCGGAAACAGCTCCTCGATTATTTCATTGTCCACCAGCTGTGTGCGGAATACATTTCGGGACTTCTGTATATCTTCTATTCCTGGTTCCGTAAACAATGACAAGATATTAATCTTTTCAATTGAGATATCCCCCAGTCCGTTATACTTATCCTTATCCCAGAATATTCCATACACAGCTGTACCGAATTTCAGTTTCTGCCATGCGCAGTCGTTATATGTGTCTGCAAACTTATTCTGCTCTAGTACCACAGGCAGGATGGATGAAAGCATCTGTGCCTCACGCTTGTCTCCCTCTTCACGCGGAAGACAGTTAAAGGTAGGATATGCCTCTATGGCATCTGCGTGCTTGCTGATAACAGTATTAAAGGTCCATCCACTTGCGCTGTGCTGGTCGTCCTTATTTGCGTCCATTCTCCACTGTTCCATCTTCCACCACTGTTCATTGTCTATAATTCTCTTGTCAGTGCTCTCTTTTCCGGATTTGTACTTTACAAGAATTTCAGAAGCCTTCCTTACCTCCTCACTTCCAATCTTTTTAGCAAAAATATGTACAGCATCAGCAGCCATGCCCTGCTGCCCTGCTGCAAGCTGTCCAGTTCCGTTCTGTATCATGGTATTCTGGTCAATGTTGTTCTGGGCGATATTGCCTTGTTTCTTTCTTCCAAAGTTTAGAAATGCCATTTTATTTACCTCCGTTTTTTCTTCATATCAGCTATCATGTTAAGCGGGTCATCCCTTAGCATCTCAGGTTTAATCGGCTTTCTCGGTATAATCGGTCTGCTCATGCAGAAATATCTGGTCTCATCATAGATATGGTCTTCCTGGTCAGAATCAAGGTCCTCAGGGTTAGTTTCTGAATAGCACAGCTCAGGTATTGTTCTAATGAAATTCTTACATGTATCAAACACATACATCATTGGGTAACCGTTCTCGTCAAAGCGGAGTCTATAATGTACCTGCATAAGACCGGTTATTCTTTCATGGTCGCCTTTACTGAAATAGATATGCTGTCGCGCTGCCACATCCGCTACAGATTCTCCTGTTTCAGCCTTCCATATGGCAGGGTCAGCCACACCCTGTATATCCTTCCCCTTAAGGTACGGGTGCTGGTCTTCTATCTCCCTGGCATGCCTAAACTGCTGTTCAGGTGTCCACTTAATACCTGTATTAGGGTCCTTTGTGCATCCATACCATTCCGTTATCCTGTATATGACCCCGTCATAATCCACTGCCCACCAGCCAAAGCTAAACGGCTTGGAGTATCCAAAGTCATAAGACCTGTATATCCTCCACCCATCAGGTATATCAAACGCAGGAATAACATGAGTCCAGCGTCTTTCCTCATAGCCTTTGGGGTTATCCCTAAATTCTTCAAAGACCTGACCCTCAAACAAATCCCAGTTCCCATATCTCCATCCCTTTTTTAGGGATTCAGGCAGCATATCAAGCTGGCTTATATAGTCAGGGTCTTTTTCCATTAAAGCCTTGTTATCTGTTACCAACGCCTGTATGAAGCTGTATTCCTCCGCTTTTTCATCTGCGTTGTAAATTTTGTCAATAAAAATGCGTTTTACCCACGCGTGGCCACGTCCACCCGGGTTGCAGGTAAGGTACATTCTTTTGGGAAAGTCATTAACACCTCTTAAGCAGGCTCTGATAACCACGAACTGATGCTCTGTAAGCTGTGTAGCCTCGTCGATAAATATAACGTCATACTCCTTACCCTGGAAGTTTTCCAGGTCCTTATCGCTATTGCAGTACTGGCAGGTTATCCTGCTGCCATTTGTAAATTTAAACGTCTTCTCAGAACCGTTATACTTTGCTATCTTTACAGGAATAATTCCCTGCAGGGGATAAATATGATTTTCAACCAGCTGTGGGTAGGTTCTTCGTATTATGCATATCTTTATTCCCGTATAGTTAATTGCCAGCAGAACGGACTTCCAATCTGTTACAAAGGACTTTCCTCCGCCTCTGGCACCGCCAAAACCTGTATGCTTCACCTTGGATTTTAAAAACTGTACCTGCTTCGTGTTAAATTCCGGTAGATTGATTTCTATCATTCGCTCCACTCCTTATTCACTTCGTCTGTATGCAGCACAATTTCTTTGTTGTCATCCTTACTATCATCTGCATTTTTGTATATTTCCACCATGTTCTTAATAGCATCCGACATCTCCTTAAGCTTCTTGGTGTTAATTATCTTCGTTCGCTTAGCCTGAAGCCTTCCTGTATCCTTATTTTCAACAAGAACCTTGTAGAACATATACGGGTCTTCCAGAGCCTTATCTATCACATCAGCCAGCTTGCCTGCTGATATAATCATAGAAGACAGCCGATTTATTTCATTTTTTTCCATTTTTTGCATGGTTTTTGCAACAGTTTTTCCACGGAATTTTTTTCTCTTCTCTGACCAGCCTTCTTTCCGCGCCCTGTCTTGGATTGTGCCAATTGGAATACCATATTTTTCAGATATCTTTTTTTGGCTTATTTCAGTAGTGATATATTCCGCATCAATTCGCGTCCAATCATAGCCTTTTGACATAGTTACCACTCCTTTCATTCCAAGCATAATTTATATAAAGGCTTTATTTCTAACCCAGAGCGCAAAAAAAATAGAACCACCTCAAAAATGGAGTGGTTCTGCAGCTTAAAAAGCGTTATTTAATTATTTCTGGTCATACTTGCGTTCACAAAGTGCACATATACAGCAACTATCGAAACGACTATTGCAAAACTGACTCATGTGTTCTTCCTTCTGCTCCCGGCTATGAAATCTGATGGTAATCAAGGACGAATTACGCGTTACGGATTCACACGATATCTGTCTTTCATCACATGCTTTATAATAGGGGCACTTAATATTTACATCATCCCAATTTGTTGCCATATACTACCTCCTACCTGTCTTACAGAGTTGCGATATCGCAACTCTGCAGCTAATACATAACTGTTTCTATCCTTCCACGTGACTGTATGTAATTCATATACTCACGTGAGTCCTTTGTGATGTGGTTCTTAATGCAGAAATCCCTAACCTCTCTAATCGTAACTCCCAGCTCTGCTGCCATCTGATGCATATTAAGGTTTTTACCAAAATATAAAAGTTTAACCGTATGTATATTAAGCTTTGTCACTTTATTGGGGACCCTCCTTATCCGGCTCTGCCGCTTTAGCAGGTGTATCGCTCTTATGCTGCTTCTTAACTTTCTTCGCTCCTGATTCCTGCAGGAACTTATCAATCCTCTTGTACGGAATATTCATGGACTTTGAGATGCCCGTAATACTCCATTTTGCTTTAAAACGTTCTGTGATAATCTTTTGCTGCGCATCAGTAAGTGACGTCTCGGCTTTACTGCCATTAACCATCTCATCCACAGCAGCTTCAAAGTCCTGGTTAATCTCTGCAGGCTTACTGTGTGGCATATTGCAGTATTTCTTTATTTGCATTTTCAATATGCTGGCACATTCTCCGCATAGATGAAGCTCTAAGCTATCTAAAAGCGTCTCTTCGCCAAGTATATCCTCATTGTTCTTATCTATCTCCTCAATAAATGGTCTAAACGGATTATCCTCTATTTCCTTCTGACAGTGGTCACATATTAACTTAACTATTTTCATTTTTTGTTATCCTTTCTTTGCAGATTTTTTTAAAAATTCCACTACTTCCGTGATACTGTTACTGTACGGAGTATAATGTCCTCCAGGCTTTATAAGATGCATATGTGATGTACCATTGCTGTTGTAATACAATTCAGTTGTTCTAAAGCGAGTTTCCATGAATTCATCCACCACAAGCCTGCTGCCATCGTCGAAATCATATTTATAATGTCTGGCACATATATACTCATCTGTATACCAGATACCCCAGCTTCTGTAATTTCTTAGCCACTCGACCCTATCATCGTTGTTCTTAAGCTTTGGAAGCTCCGGCTGAGTGCCTTCTGAGCCATCCTTCATTTGGATTTGCAGAAGCTTAAGTGCTTCCAGTCTCATTCTTGTCTTTTTTACTGCCGGAGCAATCATTTCTGTTTTCTTCATCTGGTCTATATAGCCCTGCTCCTGTGCTACCGCGAACTGAACATCAGCATAGGTGTAATGGCTGGCTGTTTCAAAGCTGTATTCCTCAGGTTCTGTCTCCTGTTTTTCAAGAACCTCTGCAATAACATGTTCCACCTTAGGCGATTCCTGCTTCATCACAGCTGCCTTTACCTGTTTTTTTGTATCCCGCTCCTCTTTACGCAATGCCTTGTCATCAGAAGCGCACACGGATGTGATGCTCTCAATCTTGTTCTGCAGTAATGCATTTTCGGTTTTTTTCATTCCGGATGGATTGCACCTGTATTCGCAGTTGCTCTCATCATCGCAGTTAAAACAGCAGGTCTTATTGCATCTGTCATACAGAGCAGGGTCCAGCTGTGCTATAGTAGCTGCTGCCGACTTAATGGTGCAGGGACTGGCTGCATAATATATGCAGTGTGTACGTGACTCCTGATAACAGCTGCACTCAGTGTTATCACAGATAAAGCATTTTCCATCACAGGGTGCAGAGTCAGTAATATTACAGTCAATATCAGCTATAGCCTGCTGTCCCTCCAGTATTTCAGACTCTTCTGTTTTTTCAGCCTTTAGTTCCCTTATCTGGGCTACTGTTGTAGTAACTGTAACAGCCTCAAGCTGTTCATCCGTAAGAGCAAGCATTTCCGAAAGCTGGGACACAGTAAACATTTTGTACCTGTCCTGAAATTCCTTAGAGTTGCCATCGAGACTGAACCTGTCATTAATAGCTATAAATCGGCTTACTGTACTTTTATTCATTCCCAGTTCATTCAGGGCATATTCGGATATGCTGTTATATTTGGGACTGTACAACCGCCTGTCCCTTATGTATTTCAGATAATATCCCACAGTAAGAAAGCTGTGTCCAATACGGGCTATGCCTTTCTTGATAAGACCTGAATATGACTGGCATTCAACGCTCAGTCCATTTTCATTATCATCGTCCATCTTAAACCTCCCATTCCTCAGGATGCACTGGCCAGTGTCCTGTAATCTTGTATATTTTATATTTCTTTTTCTGCACAGCAGTCATTTCTCCCATTCGCCTTAATGTGTAATACTGGTATGGATATCCGGTAACTCTGTTAAAGCCGGTAACTATACTGTCATAGTCCAGCCACCATCCATCCTTTTCCTGCTGCTTTGTAATCTTTGGCTCATCTCTCCATCTGGCAGCACTCATCTGCTCTACCTCAGGCTCAGGCTTAACAAGATTACGACTACAGCTGTAACGCTGGCGGAACGGATTGCCTTCCTGTCTAAAGCACTTAGCAGTGTCCTTTATTATGTACTCAGCAAGGTCCTTATACTCTCCCGTATCATCCAGTGGCACCCACATAGGTCTGCCATACTCCCACAGCCTGTTGACCAAGGATGTGGTGCTTATCCCCGGTGCATTAACGCTGTTGATAATCAGGTGGTGGTGCACCGCTCCCCTGCTCCCATACTCCGTGGATATTATGTACTTAAATTCAAATCCCGCCTTCTTATAGGCACTGCGCATCTTGCCGAGGAACTTGCGGAGAAGCTTCGGCTGCAGCTCAGGTGCAGGTCTGTTATCCTTGCGGTATGTAAGTATCAGGTGCAGGTCGTTTACTCCGAAGTTATAATTAATGGTTCTCCTGAGGGTCTTTTCAGCTATCCACTCATTCTGCCTTGCTATATCCTCCGGTGTTGCTTTCTTTTTAAGTGACCTCGGCATGCCGGGTGCTCCATACCTCCACTGGTATGTCTTTTCCACCTCTATGGTGCGGTTGGTATACCATGTCTTTTTTATGTACATATATTCCTCACCCCAGAATTCCTAAGTTTAATATTCTTAACGAGATTTTAAAAGGGTATTCCAACCCTTAAAATAAAGGCTTTTCACTCTGCAGTCTTATAAGACTTATCTGCAGATATGATAGCCTTTGAGCTGGGTTTTTTATCCCCAGCTCTTCTTATTTATATCAGTATTAAGTTTGCCGATTCTCCTGGCATGCTCCTCTATCTCCTCTATGGTCAGACCACAGTTTTCGTAGCGGCCAAGTCTGTTAGCTATATCCCCAAAAAGACTTGTCCCTATGTTATCGGTGCTCAGGGTAAAGGTAATGCCCGTAAGTGTTACCGGTATGCGGTAGGTAACCCCATCCGGATTTATTCTTGTGTAATTTCTGTCTTTTCCTGATATTGCCATGGTCAATCCTCCGGGATAAAATGCAGCTTATCAATCTTAAGCTCTCTGGTATCAGTATCATATGTATAGGAGCAACAGAAGCGCTGGCTTTTATCGTCAGATTCTTCCAGCATTTTTATTACATCCCCTGTTTCTGCATAAAACTTGTCCTTTTCAGAAAAAATCTTGTCCCTCATATGTGTATCATTTGTTATATACGTTCTGTAAGGAAGTACAGGCACTGCATACACTATGCCACTGCCAAAGTAGTGCTGAATGGTTATATTAAATCTGGTATCAAGCAGGGCTGACATAGCCTGTCTTTTAAACGTGGACACGGACATCACTTTTTCAAATCTGTTTATATCCACGCAATCGCTGTTAGTGATATTGTTCTGTCTGGCCGCCTCAATTAATTCATTCGTTCTGCCCTCAATAATACCGGGGCAGACATAGAAGGGAACATCATTCTCATAATTAAAGGTTACATATTCCGCAAGGTCAGTCTTGCCAATACGTCTGAATCGATTCTTATTAACAGGCTGTCTGCTTACATCCTTATACAGTCCCACGTTATGTACCGCTCTTCTCTTAAGCTCCTCAAAATCCGGATACTCCATTGGTATACATTCTCCCATATTTCCTCCTAATCTACTGGCCATCAAGCTGGTCAGTTATCCATTTATAATTTGCATATACTCTTCCGGAGTAGGTTGTCCCATCCGGATACTCAACCTCAGAGGGCTGACCTGAATTATAGTAGTTAAGTGCCACCGTAAGGTCTCCATCTGATTGTGTTAAACATATGTTAAGCACTATAAGTGCCATTTCCACATTCTGCACAGAGTCTGTCCTGTAATCCTTAAGTCCACGTTCCCATGCCAGCTGCTCCCATGTTGCTGCATTAATCTGGCACAGCCCGAAGTCCTCTCCGGATGCACCTACTATGTTCTCTGTAAATTCCGATTCCGTCTTAATTACAGCAAGACAAAGGTCATAAGCTATTTCATATTGCAAACACAGACGCTGTATATCGGTCTGCAGTGTGTCAGACAGCGGAATGAAGTCATATATGCGTGGAGCAAAGTCCTGTGTATATGGATTATCTTCACTTATCTCAGGCATATTAGTTCTGTCCGGAACAAGATATATCTGCTCGGTCACAGCCTGCGTTACGGTCTGTATCTCAATTGCTTTTGCAGGTGCTGTCCTGTGGTACTGGTGGCTGTATGCCCCATATACCACAGCAGTACTCAGCACTGCAGTAACAGCTACATCCGCAGCTATACTATATAATCTGTGTTTCGCTCTCATTTTTCTGCTGTTCCTCTCTCTTCTTGTACACCTCCGTCATAAACACTGCCACAGCCTCTTCCAGATTCTTCTGTCTCTGTATCTGCTGCTCAGGTGTACGGATGGGGTCATGCACGCGCACCGTGCAGTTCGGGAAATGATATTCCGTAACTTTATATTCAGTTGCCATAAATTCACCTCGTAATAATATATGTGCCACTGCCTGTATCTGTTCGCGCGAAGCATGTCCTCTTTTTGCCTGTCGGCTGGCAACCGGCAGGCAGTCAGGAAGAACATCAATCATGTCTGTATTAGCAGACAAATGGAACATGAAGGACTCGAACCTTCGACCTACTGAATATGAGTCAGCTGCGCTGCCACTGCGCCAATGTTCCGGGGACCTTACACTGTGAGGGGTTGCAGTGTAAGGTAAAATATAATATGGGGGTTAGAAGATTCGTGCCGGTGCTCGTTACCGTCCTGCTGCCGGCACGTCTTCTAAAGCTTCATTCTGTCAAGCTTCATCTGATTAATCTTCTCCCTTACGTCTTCACTTTTGCCTTTTGTAGTCTCCATCTTTGTACCGGCTATCAACATTCCATACAGCTGCATATCAAAATTTTCATTATTTTTAACTGCAGCTGCATACTGTTCCAGCAAAAATGCTGCCACCGTAATGTCTTTAATCTTTTCCACCTGTAAAGACTGGGATATTCTCTCAGACATTTCATTCATTCTCTTCATAAGTTCTTTCACTGCTGTCTTTTTCTGTTCTTCCATTGTGATTCCTCCATTATGATTAATCTATGTAACACCAGGACTGTGGTGCCCTGGATATTCCATACTCTTCCAGCTTCCTGCAGGCTGTAAATTCCTGCGGATTAGTTACCTGCCAGCCATAGAGCTTGCGACCCTTGGCATAGTTGTGTATAAATTCAGTATTAACCATTGCTTCATATGCTGCCTGCGCATAATCTTGCGGTACATATTCCCGTATTCCGGCGCATGTAAATTGGCCTGCTATGCAATCAGTTCCGGAAACATGGACCAGAACATTAAACGGACTGAACCTAAGTCTTGTGGGAAAGCTTTTTCTTAGTTCAAGCTTCTTGCGGCCTGCAAGTATACTGTGCCAGTACTCTGATTTTATTGATATACATACCTGTTCCATCTGGTATACCTCCTATGCGGTCTGCTTGGTATCATTGTTTCTCATAGCTGCCACTGCTGCTATTACACCCTGGGTGTATAATGCAACCTGGTCTATCTGCTCCGGAGGAAGCTGCTTAATCTCCTCCAGAAGATTTTCAAAATTTGTCTCATTAATCTGCATAATACTTCACTCCTTTTCTGTTATTTCTCTTGGTGTTATAATCTCCTGTACAGGCACCCGCCAGTGCCCAGTACAATGAAAGGAGATTGTCTATGATAAAAAAATATAATTGCAAAATAACTGTACCCTGTCCAATTTTTCTCCGTGATTATGCCCATTACATTGATTACGTGGAAGATAATGGTAAACTGTTATTTTCACATAATAACGGTTGCGACCTTTGTTGTAATGACCCCAAGTGCGTCACTTGCATATCTTCAACCTATCAGCAATTTCTTGATAGCTGGAATGAGGACCCGCTAAATAATGTTTAAGTTTATCTCCATCTCTTATTAATACCCTGCTTGATTCTCGAAGCTTATCAGGTGGGGTATTTTTAAGAAGTACGTCAATACCTACAGCTAATGCTTTAATAACGATATATTGCATTTCAATTTCGCTAAGTTCCTTATTATGTGGAATTTTGTTGTAATTACATCCAAATAGAATCAGTTGATTTAATATTGCTGCTGCCTCTTCGGTATCCATCTCTGAAAAATCCAGCATCTTTTCTTCCCTCCGCTGTTAGTGTTATAATCTCCTGTACAGGCACCTGCCAGTGCCCAGTACAATGAAAGGAGATTCTCTATGCTAAATCACAATTTCTCTGTAAAGGTTGTCTGCCCCATAACAGGAAAAAGCGAATCAGTATGGCTATATACTAAGGATAGCTACTCTTCTAATCCTCTATATAGATGCAATGGCTGTGACAGATGTTCTGCAGAACCGGAATGCATCAAATGTATTAGTGATAATGAAAAATTACATGGTGGCTATATTGGTTCAGAAGAATCGCGTATTATGAAGCAGTTCTATGACAGCTTTCAATAATTCTTTCTAAGGCTCTGGTTAAATAACCTTTACGCGATTTGTATCTGACAAATAATCAGAGCCTTTAAACACAAGAAACTGTTCAAGTCTCTTTCCATCTGTAATAAAAGTGCGTCTAAGTCCATCTTCTATATCTGTCACATCTTCTAAAAGTTTTTTAATTGCAATTGAAAAAGCCTTTATTTTGATATATCTAAATTCCTCTTCTGTAAATCCATCTCTTGTATAGCTCTCTCCATTATTAAGGATTAACTGATTTAGAATAATCACTGCTCCCCATGCATCCATGTCTGAAAAATCGTACATACTTCCTCCTTATTGCACTCATTTGCAAACGATAATAATTACAGCAATTACTATTGCAATCGTTGAAATTGCTATATTTGTAATCATCCATGCTTTTTCTATTTTGCTCATCCTTCCTCCTATTTGCCCTTATCTAGAACCTTTTCGTCAGCCGTGATATTCTCTTATAATGGATATACCCTCTAAGTCTTGAATAGTGCATCTTTACCTCCTATATGTATCTTTCATTTTTTAATAAATTTTCCGGGTTCACAATTTAGCAAGTTTTTGTGATATGTAATAACCAGGTGAACATCTGAATCAAAGTTTCCTGCTAAAATGCTTCTGAGTTTTTCAGAGGCTTTTTTAGTATTTTCATCCTTACTCATGCTTTTCTCCCTCCACTGTTGGTGACGACACCCCAGCAGTTTTTTTGTTGCTCTTACGTCCTTTACACGTACATACTAATCCTTATTATGGATTTTGTCAACATTGTTTTGTCCTTTTAATGAACTTTTTTCTTGACGTGCGTCTACAACAGGTCTATTCTATAAGTAATTCAAAGGAAGGAGGCTCATTATGACCATAAACGAAAGAATTAAAGAAGTCAGGAAATCACAAGGACTTACTCTTGAAAAATTTGGTGAGCACATAGGATTAAAAAAGACATCTCTCAGTTCCATCGAAACTGGTATAAATGGTGTATCGAATCAGGTGGTTCTATCCATATGTCGTGAATTTAACATAAATGAAGAGTGGCTGCGTTCCGGTACCGGAGATATGCACCCGGCTCTTACCAAAGCAGAAGCTGCTGCCGAGGTTGTAGGGCGCGTTCTGGGGGACGCGAGTACAAGTGATTTTGCACTGAGCACTTTTATAGAGCTTGGCAAGCTGGATGCAAAGGAATGGGAAGTTGTAAGGAAGTTCGTGCATCGGCTGGCAGATGCTGATAAGGATTATGAGGAAAAATAGAGGGAGGTACTTTAAAATTATGTCTTTAATCAATTGTCCTGAGTGCAATCATGAAGTAAGCAGTACCGTAAAACGATGTCCAAATTGCGGATATCGTTTTATAACACATAAAGTAAACATTGTTCCAATTCAAGTACTAATTAGCATACTGTCCACCGCTTTCATTGCATCAGCAGTATATATCTATTCTCAGATAAACTTTAAGTATGCGAAAATATCAACTCATGTGACACTCTTTTGGTGGAATACGGGTGAAATTGTTTCTATTATTTTTGTTCTGATGGGTATTATTTTACTGAACTTTTATGTATTTAATTTCTATGCAATTAATACTTTTCTACATGATTTGCTTTTTGAAAAATCCAGCTGGTATGATTTTCATAAGTCGAATTACAAGAATATCATTTCATGTAGCAAATTCATTTTAAAAGAATATGGTAATCAATTAATTTACAGTGAAGTTTTAGTATTAGTTACATCATTTATGTCATCAAAAAAGAGAGACAACTCCAATATTAACAAAGACGAACTATATAAAACAACATATATCATTATTGGCAACTGCATCTGCAATGCACTATCATCTGGCCGATATCACATATATCGTGGAACTTTATCTTTAACAGGTAATAATTTATACCAATTTTACCTATATATTTTGAATAAGAGCAAGGAATTATCCATTATATCCGAAAATGATTACAATGAATTATTAGATTCTCTATCATCAAACATTAGTGAAATAGGATAAAAAATTATACATCAGTATATTTTGTGAAGGATATAAAAAAATTGATAGATACATATCCTTAAAGTATTATGAGTCCATAGCAGAATCATCTACAGGCATTATTAAGATAATGTTTCCAGTCAACTGGCGAACCGAATTCTAAGAACCCTGCAGCAATACAGGGTTCTCTTTTCTTACTTGAGTCCCTTAATAAAATGATATATAAGGCTAAGCTTAGTTATATCATTGATGTCCCTCAGTAATGCCAATATTTTTCTCTTAAGTGACATAACCCATATCCTCCTTCCCACATTATATATTATATATAGCACATAATCCGTTCACAGCAGATAATATTTTCTATTTTTTCGCATATAATATCCATATATTTATACGTTATTTTACGTATTATTATTGACATACGTATTATTACGTGTTATTATATACTCGGATAAGGAAAGGAGATACCTAAGATGCCAATGACACCACGAGAGATGATTAGTCTTCTCAAGAAAAACGGTTATACAATTGTAAGTCAGAATGGTTCACATGTAAAACTTATAAACAAATCAACCAATGCACAAACAATTGTTCCTTATCATAATAAAGCTCTTAAAAAAGGGCTGGAACAGGCAATATTAAAACAGACGGGACTTAAATAATGTCCCGTCATATTGAAACGGAGGTATACTATGAATAAATTTTTCTATCCAGCATTATTTCATAAAGCAGAAGAGGGTGGATTTTGGGTAACTTTTCCGGATTTACCTGAATGTTTTACTGAAGGTGATAATATGGAGCAAGCATATGAGATGGCTAATGACTGCTTAGGTCTTGCCCTTGCTTCCAGAAAAGAAGCTGGGGAATCTATTCCTGCACCATCTAATCCTGATGCAGTTACTCCTGAGTCAGATTCTTTTCTCGTTGTCATCGAGTTTGATATGCTCGCTTATATGAAGCGCAATAATTCAAAAGCTGTCAAAAAGACATTAAGCATTCCTGAGTGGCTTAACTCCGCTGCCCTGGAACACAATGTTAATTTCAGCCAGGTATTGCAGGATGCATTAAAGGAGCAGCTTAATTTAATTTAAGTACACGAAATAGCCTTATTTATATAGGGCTATTTTGCTATAAGGAGAAAATAACCCATGGATATATATATTTTATATTTAAGGAAATCCAGAGCTGACAATCCGGATATGACGGTAGCAGAAGTGCTGCGCAAGCACGAAGCCATACTGCAGGAATATGCCCTGCAGGAGCTGGGGCATACT
The DNA here is from genome assembly GCA_964441705.1 of uncultured Butyrivibrio sp. GTDB lineage: Bacteria > Bacillota > Clostridia > Lachnospirales > Lachnospiraceae > Eshraghiella. The sequence continues at coordinate 46,146 of CAYTWF010000002.1, read as the reverse complement.
ATACCGGAGGAATTCATCTACCGTGAGGTAGTATCCGGAGAGACTATTTCCGCACGTCCAATGATGCAGGAGGTCCTAAGGATTATGGAAGTGTCCGAGGTCAAAGGCATTCTGGTAGTTGAACCACAGCGACTTTCACGAGGTGACTTGGAAGACTGCGGCCGCATAGTTAATGCCTTCCGCTACACTAATACCCTTGTAATGACTCCATCCAAGACCTATAACATTGCGGATGAATATGACCGCAAGTTTTTTGAGCTGGAACTGACACGTGGTAATGATTATCTGGAATATACCAAGAAAATTCTTAACCGCGGACGTCTTGCATCCGTAAAGCGTGGCAATTATATTGGCTCTGTTGCTCCATACGGATATGACAAGGTGCATATAAAGGATGCTGACAGCAAGAACAGCAGCTCCACACTCAAGGTCAATGAGGAAGAGGCTGCTGCCGTTCGCATGATGTACGACCTGTATGTACATCAGCACATGGGCTTTAATAACATAGCACGTACTCTGGATGGGTGCGGGATGAAGCCGCGCAGGTCTGACCACTGGTCTCCCACTGCTATTAAGGATATGCTGGAGAATCCTATCTACACTGGTAAGATAAAATGGAACTGGCGCAAGGTTAATAAGGTTATGGTTGATGGTAAGCTTACATACACAAGACCTAAGACCTCAGGGGATGTCTATCCCGGCAAGCACCCAGCCATAATCGATGATATAACCTATCAGCTTGCACTTAACCGGCACAGAGAGCGTATCTATTATCCTAATAGGGTTAAATGTCGCAATCCTTACTCCGGTCTGCTCTACTGCAGCTGTGGAAGAGCCATGATATATAAGCCATATAACAACAGCGCACATACTAACCCTGTGCTTGTATGTGCAGACCAGGTACACTGCAGAACAAGGAGTGTATCCTATGATGACCTGAACAACAAGATGATATCCATACTTGAGAATGCCATCGATAATTTCAGTGCAGCACTCCGGAGCAAGCCAAAGGACATCAGCTGTATTAATAAGGCTGCCATTGACAATATGGAAAGTGAGCTTGAGAAGCTTAATCTTAGGGACATGCGCCAGAAGGAAGCCTTTGAGGATGGTATCTATACCAAGGAGGAATATCTTTTGCAGAACTCACGCCTGCAGAAACGTCGCTCTGAGATAGCTGCATCTCTTGTGGAGCTGCGCAAGCGCAAGCCGGAATCAGTTAATTACCAGGATAAGATTACATCTTACTCAGAAGCCGTCAAAGCCCTCAAGGATGATGAGGTCTCGGCATACGATAAGAATGTGCTGCTTAAACAGATAGTTAGTAAGGCTGTGTACATAAGTAGCAGCAAAGCCAAATATGGCAATGGCCATTATGATAATCCTTATGACCTGGATGTATTTTTCTGTGATTGATTACCACTTGCAACGAACTAACTCTTCCGTTCCTATATCCGTAAGCAGCCCTGCTGCCTTTTTATCAGGAATCGAGTATCTCTGTGAAAGATATCGAAGACTGGCTGCTGACTCTCCGTCCGGTCCACCATACTGTGAGATAATTATCTGTGCAGCCTTTGGGTCTGTTCTTTTGATATTTACAGGAAACTGCAATTTTTTTTCATATACCCACATCAGCCACATCCCCCTTCCCAAGGCCAGTCAGTTGCAACCCAGCTCCAGTAATTGTCCTGGGTAACCTGATTGGCGGTTATTGGTCCATAATGATGCGCATATTCAAGAACATAACGATTATACGCATTTCTTATAGAATCATAATTGGCAATTGCATTGCTGTCATCAGGGTGCGTATCCAGATAGAGATTTAAATCCACAAGATAAAAGGACGTCTCCATTATCTTCTGCATAAGTGAATTCTTATTCATTGCAGGCTGGTTCATTTGCAGCACCCTCCTTTTCCAAAAAATGGCTTATCAAGCTCCTTGTATATGGTTCCTTTTACAAAGGCAGTTGATATATCATAGGTAGGACTGTCCGGCGGCTGTACAGTCACTCTGGCTTCTGCAAGTGGTGGTCTGGGAACAATGTAGCTCACATTGGGTGCCGGAGGTCTGGACATACTGCGCTGATTATTATAACAAGGCATAATTTATATCCTTCCAGAATATATTTGTTGTCTATATAGAATATGACGCGGAATATAATCTTGTTACTGCTAACTTATTACACATAGTAAGCATTATTAATTTTTGTGAATAAGATATATTAAGATTATAAGGAGCAGCTTTTAATGGACGCAGTAACCAAATATATTAAACCCGAGCTGACTATTGCCGCTATTGCACTATATTTTGTAGGCAAATGGCTTAAAAACACAACCCTGATAAAAGATAAGTATATTCCTCTTATATTAGGTCTTTTGGGGATTTTTCTATCTCTTACTTATGTCTTATCTACAACACGCCCATACACTGTGGCAACTGTATTGGAGGCAATATTTACAGCCACTGTACAGGGAATTCTTATTGCCGGACTAAGCACATATGTTGACCAGCTTATTAAACAGGGAAGGAAGGATGAATAATGCAGATATTAACAGGCAACAGAGTATTGTCTCTTTCAGATTATCACATATCCCAAAGCTATCTCCAACATGCGGAAAATGTCAGACTTGGTAAGCTCATGGGTTCTTCTGCCTATGCACAGGGTGTTGACCTGGTTCCACATGATTCCACCAAAGCCTACAAGGAATGTGACATAACTGCTCATTCCAATGGTACAGTAATCTATGCCAATACACTTGGCGGATATGGAAGCTTCATACTCATATATCATGGTGACGGACTATGTACAGGATACGGGCATATGAAGTCTTTATATGTATTGGCTGGTCAGGAGGTTATGGCTGGCAATCCTATAGGACTTATAGGTTCATCTGGAAATACAACTGGCATTCACCTTCACTGGGAACTGAGAAAATACGGTGTTCCTCTTACCGTATCACAATTTGCCGCTAATCCATGGCAGAGCTTCACCTGGATTAATCCAGAGCCATATATTAATTCACATTTGCCACTTACTGTTATCAATAATAACGAACAGCTTAAAACCGGACTGGAATATGCAGTAAGCGAAGCTCCCGTGTATAATTCAGAATATGGCAATGCTATAGGAAAAAGAACCGGTACCTATTATATCTGGTCTACTGATATAATTAATGAAAGGATTCGCATGACCAATCTTCCTGAAAGATGTGGAGTTCCTGACCAGGTCAGCTTTTGGATATCGCTGAAAAGCCTTGGATATACAGCTTCCTTAGGAACACCAATTATTCCTGCCGGAGCAGGCTGTTATCTTAAAAATGTTATTGCTTACAATAGTGAAACAGGTTCATCTATAGGCAAAAGAAATGGTACCTACTATGTCTGGTCAGATGCAATCAAGAACGGACGAATCAGAATGACCAACCTGCCACAGCGAGTTGGGGTTGCAGGGCAGGTCAGCTTCTGGATAGCTGTCTCAAGCATACAGTAGCTATTCTCGTCTGAGATTTTCCAGGCTGTTATACAGATTGACAATTCCATACCCCCATTCACGTGAAGGGTATGGAATTCCGTCTTTTCTAATACAGCCAGCCAGCGTTATATTTTTTATCTCCGAGGTTCTTATATATGGAATTCTTCCAAGAACAAAGCCATATTCCTGTATCAATGCTGCAAATCCTGAATAAAATGCTGCTGCCACACTCGTTCCACTTCTAACAACATAGCTTTCACTTCCAATTTCAGCAGGTCCTATTATGTCAACACCAGGTGCGGCAAAATCAGGTTTAATAACATCATACACATTAAACCCTCTTCCGGCTTTAATGTGTATTGAATTATTGCGGTAATCATACGCTGTAACAGCAATACATTGTGGCACATTAGCCGGTTCCGTTACAGTTGTGTATGCATCTGACCGTACAAAATATGTCCCTGCAGTTAGAAATTCCCTGTTCATAATCCAAATATCGTAGCTTCCGGTAGTAAGCTCCCTGCCGTAAATATTTAATGTCCATATACCTGCAGCTGGCCTGTTAAAACGTATGATAAGAATATTTTGCCCTGACATGCTTTCATACTGCTTATAATATACATATGCAATGGTATCCTCAAAAAGGAAATTCAGTCTTGTAGTTCTGTCAGTTCTTGAGGGTATTCTGTTAATTATCTGTCCGCTTGGTGAAATAAGCTCAACAGAATATACCTCAGGTGCTGCAGACCACAGCTCACAGGTAAAGCCTCTCTCACCCTCCCCAACCCGTATTTCTACCCTTTCAGGTTCGTCACCAGTCAAAAATCCAGAATAATGTAATCTTTCATTTCCTTCATTCCCTACAGCAATAGATACACAATGTCCAACCTTTTCAGCCTCATCCGCAAGCTGGTCACACAATGGTGAGGTTCCTGCATGTGTTCCAAGCGTTGAACCAATTCCAAGACAATATGATACAAGCAGCTGCTGTGCCTCCACATATCTTGATACAAATTCCACTCCTCTCATAATATCAATTTCTGAGTACGCAGGTGCTCCCTCCTTGATAAAATAAAAATCTCTCAGAAACTGCCTTGCCGGACGCAATTTTACGATTATCAAGCCTGCTTCCGGTGCTGCTCCTGAGAAACCATTAATTCTGTCTATAGACCCTGCAGCAATCCCGGCCATGAATGTACCATGTCCATTATCATCCCCCGGTATATCTATATTTTCTCCTGCAAGGGCATTATTAATATCCGCCTCTGTAAATATTCTATTACTCTCCTGGTCCCATATAACCTTGATTCTCGTTGTCCCGTCATTACGAAGAAAAGCTTTGTGTCTCCAGTTAATTCCAGTATCTATAACAGCAATATTAGTGCCAGTCCCCAAAAGTCCAAGAACAGGCTGTTCCCTTATTGCTGATATTCCAGCTGCACTTACAGCCCCAAGGTCTACCAGTCCATATATGTTTGGGAAGGACGAATAGCCTATGGCCTCAAATGTCGGTTCTCTAAGCTCTCCGATATGAATGGATATAACAGACCATTTTTCATTAATTCTTACAACACAGTAATCTCTAAGAACATCCAATCGCTGTCTGGAAATTGCGCCCTCACTGAATATGAATTCCATATAATCATCTGAATTTAATTCTTCAATACACTGCTGTTCCATGCTTTTTATTTTAGTATATTCAATCTACAGCAAAATAGCACCCATAAGTGCTCCTGCTCCTATAATTAATATGGGATGCAGCTTAAAAAGATACATTACAACAGCAACACACAGGATAACTATCTCAGCTGCCTTCAATGTACTTCCAACGATTCCTGCACCTATTGACACTGCCGATGCAAGTATGAGACCCGTTACTGCCGGCTTGATACCTGTCATTATCCGTGTAAAAAACATCGTTCCCATTATTCGGTCTGAAAGCCTGGCAATAATAAGAATAATAACAAAAGATGGCAGTACAACTCCCAGTGTTGCGACAATGGCTCCAATTGGACCTGATGCTACAATTCCTGTATAGGTTGCCACATTAACTGCAAATGAGCCCGGAGTGCTTTCACTTACTGCTATAAAATTAAGCAGCTCCTCCATGCTAAACCATCCATGTCTTATTACCTCATCCTGAATCATGGGAAGCATGGCATAACCGCCACCAAAGGTCAGTGCTCCAATTTTAAAATAGGATAAAAACAATTCCAGTATTCTCTGCATTATTTTTTCCTCCGTGCTGTTACACAGCTGTACACTGTTCCCAGCGCAGCAGCACCCACAATAATAAAGGCCGCATTGATATTAAGGAAAAACGACAGCCAAAATGCTGCAATTGCAATAATAAGAGAAAAAATATTTTTATCACATTTACGTCCCATAGTAACGGCTGCACCGGCAATCAATACAAATACGCAGATTCTTATGCCTCTAAAAGCCGCCTTGACGTACGAATAGCCATAAATAATAGCAAGCAGTCTGGCAAGAACTACAATAATAACAAAAGAAGGGATGACAACACCCAGTGTAGCCAGTATGGCTCCAGGTATTCCACCCCGTCTGTAGCCGGTAAAGGTGGCTGCATTAATAGCCACCGGTCCCGGTGTAGTCTCAGATATTGCAATTACATTAATAAGCTCGTCATCATTAAGCCATTTCTTATTGTCTGTAATCTCTCTTTTCAACAGTGGAATCATAGCATATCCACCGCCAAAGGTACATATTCCTATTTTACTAAATGTTAAAAATATATCAATATAATCCTTAATTCCTGTCCTGCCCATATATTCAGCCTTCCAACATTGCCACTCCACGCATCTCAATAAGGGGTCCGCCGGTTTTCTCTATATATTCTTTGGTAATGGTAACCTTACCAATGTTCTTATCCTTAGGAATCTGATACATTATATCTAGCATAAAATCTTCAATAATTGACCTTAATGCTCTGGCTCCCGTATCGCGTTCAAGCGCTCTGGCTGCAATAGCATCATATGCATCATCAGTAAATTTAAGTTCAACCTCATCTAACTCCAGCAGCTTCTCATACTGCTTAAGAATAGCATTTTTAGGCTCCTTCAGTATTCTTATAAGCATATCCTTATCAAGCTTCTGCAGCGTATATACAACTGGAAGTCTTCCAAGAAATTCCGGAATCATTCCAAAATCTCTTAAATCCTCAGTTGTAACCTTTTCAAGTACTGTAGGGTCATTATCATACTTATCCTTAAGGTCTGCTGAGAATCCAATGGATGACTTTTTATTAAGTCTCTCCTTAATAATATCCTCAAGGTCAGGAAATGCACCACCGCATATAAAAAGAATATTACGAGTATTAACTGTTGTAAGCGGCACCATCGCATTCTTGCTGTTCGCTCCAACAGGAACCTCAACCTCGCTGCCTTCAAGAATTCTAAGCAGTCCCTGCTGAACAGACTCTCCGCTTACATCCCTGTTTCGTGTTTCTTTTTTCTTGGCTATTTTATCTATCTCATCAATAAAAATAATTCCTCTTTCGGCCTTTGCAACATCATTATCAGCCGCAGCAAGCAGCTTTGATACTACGCTTTCAATATCATCTCCAATATATCCGGCCTCAGTAAGAGACGTGGCATCGGTAATAGCAAGTGGCACATCCAAAAGTCTTGCAAGCGTCTGAACAAGATATGTTTTACCTGAACCTGTAGGTCCAATCATAAGCATATTAGACTTCTGTATTTCAATTGAATCCATCGTATCTGTGGCAACTCTTTTATAATGGTTATATACAGCCACAGATATAACCTTCTTGGCATATTCCTGTCCTATTATATATTCATCCAGCTTGGCTTTAATCTCATGTGGTGCAGGAATAGTCTTAATATCAATTGGAGGAAGAGGATTCTCGTCCTTATTTTTCTTCTTAACCTTCTGCTTCTGTGGAATCTCACCAATATCAGACATATTCATAAAATGCAATCCTGGAATATTGGAATATTTCATGATATCATCATAGCTTCCATTGTTCATTGAATCAAATGTCTTCTGCATACAGTCTGCACAGATTGAAATATTCTGTGGCAGAGTTATCATTTTGCCTGCCTTACTCTCTGGTCTATGGCACAGATAACATATTTTCTCATATTCGTCATGTTCATCATGAGTAGTATTATCTGTATCATTGATGTTATTATCTATTATTTCACTCATTATGTATTATCCTCCTGGTCAAAAATATGCTCTAATCCGCATATTTTTATTATCGTAACATATTTTACATTACAATTCAACAAAGAACCGCATGACAGATATTGAATAGAACATCCATCATGCGGCTCATAAATTACTATAATTAATTATTGTTTATTCGGCAGGCTTCTCAGTAAGAGTTACAGTTGTTGTCTGTTTCTCATACTCTCCCTTGCTGTTCATATGATAATAGGTTATTTCAACCTTATCGCCTACTGCATAGTATGACATCATGCTTACCAGCTCATCGATTGTTGTAACAGTCTCACCATCAAAGCTTGTAAGAATATCGTTCTTAACAAGTCCTGCATTGTCTGCTGCTGCACCGTCTGTTATTGACCTTATAAGTATTCCAACAGGATAACCATAGGTCTGGGCAATTGTATCAGTAATACTTACTCCTGTAATTCCAAGATAGCCTCTTTCATCATCTGAAAGCTTATTCTTAGTATCCTCAAGTGAAAGCTCATCAATAATATCCTTTACAGATGATATGGAGATTGCATAACCCATACCTTCAACCTGTGTATTAGTCATCTTAACAGAATTAATTCCGATTACCTCACCGGCTGCATTGAATAATGCTCCACCACTGTTACCTGGATTAATTGCTGCGTCTGTCTGAATAAGGTCTGTGTACTCTGTATCATCAACTGTTACAGTCTTGCCTGTAGCACTAATGCAGCCTGTTGTAACAGAGATTCCATAGCCAAGTGAGTTACCAACAGCAATCGCTGCTTCACCAACCTTAATATCACTTGAATCACCTAATGTAGCAATTGTATATACTGCATCTGATGGAATATCTGAAAGCTTAACTGCAAGAACTGCAAGGTCCTTAGCTGATTTACTTCCTTTAACTGATGCGCTTACCTCTGAACCATCATAAAATGTAACTGAAATATCCTCTACACCATCAATTACATGAGCATTAGTAACAATAAGAAGCTCATCATCATTGGTTCCAATAATAATACCAGAACCACTTACTGTATACTGCTGTGACTGGCTGCCAAAGAAACCGTAATCTACAGACTGGGTATACTTGCCGTTAATGGCAACTACTGACGATATTACAGATGATACAATATCTGACACATCCATAACTGTTGCAGATATGTTATTGTTAGCTGAATTATTGACAGTTGTATTATTAACCTGAGTTGCAGGCGTTGTATCAGTAGTATTGCCGGCAGTCTTACTCTCTATTGGAAATATTGTATAGCCTGCATAGCTTACTCCATAGCAGGCACCTCCTGCAATTCCTCCAAGAAGCACTGCGCATACAACAGCAGCTACTGCCTTAAAGAATTTGCCATGTGGTTTCTTACCACCATTGGCAAGCATTGCATTCGTTCTGGCCTGAATTCTTGCTGCCTTCTTAGCAGCCTTCATGGCCTTCCTGTCAACAGACTGTGTATAAGTCTGTGCTGTCTCTGTCTGAGCGTAGGTCTGTGACTCTTCTGGCTGTGGTGTGGCCTGCTCTGACTGATAATTCATATTGTTATAATCTTCCTCGTTATACATATTAACAACTCCTTCGCTAAAATTTGTTAGTTGATTACTTATCTATGTTGTCAGTATAGTGGGAATTTGTGTACTTTCTGTGTAGCTATTTAGAAAAAGTTATGAAAAACTCGTGATAAAATTGTTATTTCAAAATACACTTACCGCCGCCGACCCCGGTAGGGGGCCTTACAGGTCTGCATGCTGGCTTATTGCACAAAAATGACCTGCTTTGTAAATCCAACAAAGCAGGTCCAATTATACATTGCTACTCTACTATTGACATCATGCCATCCTTAAGTCCATCCAGCTTCTTCTGGGCATCCTCAAAGCTTGTGCCCTTAACACCCATATAGAACTTAACCTTTGGCTCTGTTCCAGAAGGTCTTGCGCAGCACCATGCGTTATCCTCAAGGTCATAATATAATACGTTGGACTGTGGAAGACCGGTTTCAGTCTCCTTACCATCTGCATACTTAATTACATTCTTATCATAATCTCTTACTGCAAGAACCTTGTAACCACCAATTTCTTTTGGAGGATTAGCTCTAAGATTGTCAAGCATTGCCTGAATCTCTGCAATTCCAGACACACCCTTCTTGGTAATTGATACAAGAGTCTCTTTAAAATAGCCATATTTCTCATAAATATTAAGCATCTGATCCCAAAGAGTCAATCCCTGCTTCTTATAATAAGCAGCAGCTTCACATAACATAAGAACAGCAACAATTGCGTCCTTATCTCTTGCATGGGTACCTACAAGGCATCCATAGCTCTCTTCAAATCCAAACATATACTCATATGAATGATTCTCTTCAAACCACTTAATCTGCTCTCCAATATACTTAAAGCCTGTTAATACCTCAATAAGCTTAAGGTTATACTCACTGGCAACAACATCTGCAAGATTAGTTGATACAATAGTCTTAACAAGTGCTCCATTATCAGGAATTAGTCCCTTTTCCTTCTTCTGTGAAAGAATATATTCAGCAATAAGCATTCCTGACATATTACCGGTAAATGACATATACTCACCAGTCTTGGAATCCTTAGCATATACACCAAGTCTGTCTGCATCCGGGTCAGTAGCAAGAACAACATCTGCATTCTTCTCCTTTGCAAGTGCAAGTGCAAGCTCAAATGCCTTAGGGTCCTCCGGGTTAGGATATCCTACTGTTGGGAAATCACCATCCGGCAGCTCCTGCTGTGGAACAACATTAATATTATTAAATCCAGCCTCCTTAAGTACACGTCTTGCAGGTATATTACCTGTTCCGTGAAGAGGTGTGTATACAGCAACAAGCTTGTCACCCATCTCCTTAATTACGTCAGGATTAATTATCTGTTTCTTAAGCTCTGCAATATAATCATCATCAAGGTCAGAACCAATTACATTATACAGACCAGCCTTAACTGCTTCATCCTTATCCATAGTCTTAACTGTATTATAATCTGTAATAGCATTAACCTCAGCAATAATAAGGGCATCCTTAGGAGCTGTAATCTGTGCACCATCCTCCCAGTAAACTTTATATCCATTATATTCTGGTGGATTATGGCTTGCTGTAACAACAATACCTGCAATACAGCCAAGATGTCTTACTGCAAAAGATAATTCAGGAGTTGGACGAAGTGATGGGAACACATACGCCTTAATTCCATTGGCATTAAGACAAAGAGCAGCCTCATCTGCAAATTCAGGAGACATATGTCTTGAATCATATGCAATTGCAACACCCTTGCTTTCTCCGCCTTCCTTAACTATAAAGTTGGCAAGTCCCTGTGTTGCCTTTCTTACTGTATATACATTCATTCTGTTAGTACCGTTACCGATTACTCCTCGAAGACCACCGGTACCGAACTCAAGACTCCTGTAGAATCTATCCTCGATTTCTTTCTCATTACCTTCAATTGACTTAAGCTCTGCCCTTGTATCCTCTGAAAAATACGGGTCCAGGCACCACTGTTTGTATACTTCCTGATATGACATATTCTCATTCCTTCCTGTAGAAAATTATTAAAATCTGTAAATCAGCTTTGTTAACATTTTATCACACTCAAAATAAAAAGTCATTAGCTTTTTCTCTCATTACACCGCAATATTAAGCCATATACTGCAAAAACAACATATTCCTATCTGGCAGGGTCAAAGCCAATTCTTCTTAACGCATTGACCAGCAGTTCTTTTTCCATAACAGCATAATTGCCGCCCTTACCCTCTGGTACTTTTACGCGTTCAACCTCTCTTGCCTTGGAAATCGCACTTACAATGCCCTTTATGTACTCACCTGCAAGACGTTTTTTTGCAAAAAATACTGTCTTCACCGCTATGCCAGCCATAACTGGAAGAAAATTAATTATCATCTGCCACACTGCGAAGTTCTTATACATAACCAAAATAGAATTCCTTGCCGACAGGCTTACCTTAAACGCATTGTGTCTCGAACCACTGGCTCCGCTGCCCACATGTAAAACCTTAGCCTTAGGCGCATACACATTTCTGTAACCATAGAGTCTCGCTCTGTATCCAATATCAACATCCTCAAGATATGCAAAAAAATCTTCGTCAAACAGACCAATCTCATCAAATACACTGCGTCTGTATATTGCAGCACCTGCGCAGGATGAGAAAATATCACACTCCCTATCATAGCCTGAGGCCTTTTTATCTTTACCTCTTGAAAAAGCCCAGCCTAATACACATAACCAGTCTCCCGCACTGTCTACAAGCCTTCTGTCAGAATAATTAAGCATCAGTGCCTGAGCTGAGAAAATATCCTCCTGACCCTCAAGTCTTGCAACAAGCTCCTGTGTAAAATGCCTTTCCACACTTGTATCATTATTAAGAAGAATTACATACTCACTTTCAGATGCCATAATTCCCTGATTAACAGCCTTTGAAAATCCATAATTACTGTTAAGCTCAATTATATCCATTGCAAAAGAATGCGGACAGGACTTCGCAGTGGCAACGCTGTTATCATCTGAACCATTGTCAACAATTATAACCTTAAAATCCTTCATTTCCTGTCTGTCCAACGCCTTAAGACATTGTGGAATATATTTTTCACCATTATAATTAGGTATTACGATTGTTATTTTATTCATAGTCACCTCTATATTTCTATTACACTTTCAGGAGAATATACCATAACCATACCAGCGCACGGTCCCTTATTACATGATATATATTTACCTGTATTCTTCATAACAGCCTCAAGAGCATCCTTGGTAACAAGTATTCCGTTTGGTGCACAGTAATTCACGTTCATTGCAGTCAGTGCAATATTAAATCTCCCTCTGTACCAATGGGGCTTTCCTTTAAGAACCTGAGTATATCCATTTCCGGCCCTTGCAATACCATTATACAGGTATCGTCCCCCGCTGATTATTTTGGCGGCAATAACATCAGCATTGTATATTGACGCCATTGCAAGCATTCTGTTAACACAATGCTTCTTAACCAACATACCTGGTTTAAGCAAAAGATAATGCGTATAATCACTGCCCTCTGTCTCGAATATCTCCTGCGCACTCTCGTAATAATCACGATACACCTTTTTAACGCGATAATTATCAGGAGCTGCTCCTGTAAGCCTGAAATATCCAGGGTCTCTTAATTCTTTTACCTGTATTGTTCTATCCATTCCCCTTCGGACAAGACAGCTTTCAATGGCCCTGCGTCCCGCATCAAAGGCATACTGTTTATTAAACGGATTGTCGGAGGTAGAGTCAGCCCCCACCCGCCAATGATACAGTACTCGTGAAATATGCTCAACCCTGTCACATTTCTCAACACAGCGAAGTATCATGTCATAATCCTGGGCTCCGTCAAACTCCTCTCTGAATCCACCAACACAATCAATTATGGCTTTCCTGACAGCCGTAAAGTGACATATATAGTTATTGGATAACAGAAGTGCCGGATTATAATCCGGTTTCCTGTATGGAGCAAAATAATGGTCAAGTCCCTCTGTAACCTTATCCTCGTCAGTATATATAAGCCCCGGCTGGCAGCTGGTTATCAGCTTAGCCATCTCATAAAGAGCATCTGGTTCAAGTATATCATCATGGTCAAGAAATGCTATATAGTCTCCCTCTGCCAAAGCAAGTGCTGCATTGCTGTTACCTGAAATTCCAAGATTATCAGCAAGAGCTGTATACTTTAATCTGTGGTCACTACCCATAACCTGACTAATTACAGCCTCTTTTTTATCTGCTCCACCATCTGCAATACACAGCTCCCAGGCCTGGTAGGTCTGGTCAAGAACGCTGTTAAGTGTCTGGATAAGGGATTTATCCGGTGTATTGTATACCGGCATGACTATACTTATAACCGGTGTACTGCTCCAGCTGCTATGTCTTTGTGCCTCCAGCTCATCCTCTGAAATAAGCTCCTTAAGTCTTAGAGTATCATAATCCTCTCTCGACCTTATTTTCTCGTTAGCCTTCTGATACAGCTCTTTTACTCCATATCTTCTGATATATGATGCAGTTTTCTTAAATATGTTCATGTTTTTACCTCAGCATATATGCTCTGTCAAGGGAGAAATTTCTGTTGTAGTAAGGGTCCTGCAGACTATTTCCCCACTTTTCCTTCATATAGCATACCTCTTTTAAAAGCCTTTCCCTATTGTTCTTATCCCAGTCTGAGCCACGTGATGCAGATTCATAATGATATAGTGTGGCAAAGGGAGTATATATATTAAGATACCCTTTTTGACGAAGCTTAAGACAGTAATCTACGTCATTATATGCAACTGACAGCTTCTCATCCATGCCCCCTGCCTCTTCGTAGCAATGTCTCGAGGTCATAAGGCAGGCTCCGGTAACTGCATTAACATTCTGATTAAAGCCTATTCTGTCAAGATAACCATAATCTGCTGCCCCAAGACCTGCCTGTGCGTGAACAGCTATTCTGTCTTCTCCGATTCCTGTTACAACACCTGCATGCTGCAATGTATTATTGCCATAGAAAAGTCTGGCTCCCACTGCGCCTACATCGCCTCTTCCGGCAAACATAAGCATTTCCTCAAGCCAGTGAGGTTCTATAACCTCTGTATCATTATTAAGCAAAAGAAGATATTCCCCATGGCTTTTTGCAACAGCGTAGTTATTAAATCTTGAATAATTAAAGGGTTCATTAAGTGACTCTATCTTAATTCTATTATTACTTTTCAGCTCCTTGTAATAATTAAGAATATCTGCACTTTGACTGTTATTTTCAAGAATAATAATCTCATAGTTATTGTAGGTTGATTTGTCAATAGATTCAATGCATCTTTTCAAATCGCTGTAGTGTTCATTGTTAAGTATAATTATTGATACTAATGGATTGTTTTTTATCTCATAATCTATCTTATATATTGTTGGATATACGTCAGTTGAGCTGACGCATACATGATATCCCCATGCTTCAAGATTATCCTTTACCGCTCTTTTTCCGGCATCAACAGCATATTCCTTGGCACTGATATCCTCCGATACAGAACCGCTGTGAACTCTCCAAAAATATAAAAGCTCAGGTATATGATATATGCATGATGCTTTTGCAGTAAGTCTCAGTACAAGGTCATGGTCCTGACTGCCATCATATTCAGATTTAAAGCCCCTACAGCTGTTAAAAAGCTCTCTGGAAAAGCATGTGAAGTGGCATATATAGTTATTGGCTCTTAACGTATCCGGTGAATAGTCCGGCTTAAAATTGGTAGAAATAATATTGGATATATCACCTGAAAAGGTCACCTCATCTGTATAGATAAAATCTGCATTATGATTATTAACTGCCTCGACCACCTTAAACACCGCCGAAGGATGAAGAATATCATCATGGTCCAGAAGTCCATAGTAATCCCCTGTTCCAAGCCCTGCACACAGGTTGGTATTCTCAGCGATTCCCATATTACTGTTAAGCTTTTGATAAATTATCCGGTCATCCTTAGCCGCATACTCTCTGCACAGCTCACCTACATATCCATGTTCCTCATCACTGCCATCACATATGCACAGTTCCAGATTAGAATAGGTCTGGGCAAGCACAGAGTCTATAACGCATTTGAGCATATCGGCATCTGTATTATATACAGGTGTCAATATGCTTACTTTAAGCTGTCTATTAAATTTGTAGCCACGCTGTCCCTCAAGCAAATCCTCAGTCAATGTTTTTTTCACAAGTGCTGACGCTTTCCTGCTCTGAAAATAATGACTGTACATAAGCTTATTAAAGGCAAGCCTTGCAGCTGTAGCCGGTCCATAATTCTTAACCAGCGCAGCCAGCTTTTTAATTTTACCCATTGCTACTCCTTAGGTGAAAAATCAGATTGTCCCAACGTCAGGTTCACATTATAGCAAGGGTCTCCCTCATCTATGAACCGCTTCCACTTGGTCACCATATAATTAGCTTCGTTCTCAAAACGCTCAACCTTCTCTGGAGTGTCCTCATATCCACGGCTCTTGGATTCGTAGTGATACAGCTCTGCGGCTGGATTATACACTACCAGATAGCCCTCGGTCACCACCTTAAGACAGAAATCAACATCATTAAATGCCACCTCAAGACTTTCCTCAAGACCGCCGACCTTGTCAAATACCGTCTTTCTTACAAGTAAACAGGCTGCCGTCACAGCACAGTAATCCTGTGGAATCACTGCTCTGTCAAAATATCCTCTGTCATCACGTTTAATTCCTGTAAATGCATGAGCAGCAACTCCGCCTATGCCAATTACTACACCTGCATGCTGAACTGTGTCATCCGGGTACAAAAGTCTTGCCCCAACAATTCCCACCTCAGGTCTTGTGCCAAAGCTTATCAGCTTCCTAAGACAGTCTGTACGAATCATCTCTGTGTCATTATTAAGCAGCAGAAGATAATCGCCCTTGGCATGCTTTGCACCATAATTATTTATTCCTGAATAATTGAATTTATCCTTCCAGTATATAATATGAATTTTCGCATAATCCGCTTCAATTCTCTTATAGTAATCAAAGGTTTCCTGCTTCTCACTGTTATTTTCCACAATCAGAATCTCATAATTATTAAAATCCTGTGTGGATATGGAATTAAGACATACATCCAAATCTTCAATATGGTCCTTGTTAGGTATAATAATAGATATCATAGGATTACCAATAACCGGATAATCTATATCATAATGACCAGGATTTTTTCCAAAGCTTACCTCTGCCTTAATATTGCATCTCTCCAGATGAGCTTCAACAGCTTTTTTGCCTGCCACAAATGCATAGCCCTTACTGTCAGGATTCATGGCTGTGGAATTCTCATGACACCTCCATGAGTACAGAACCTTTGGTATATGCTTGATTACCTCTGCCTTCTCAGTATACCTGAGAATCAGGTCATAATCCTGAGAACCATCAAACTCACTTCTGAATCCACCACAGTCCTCATACATATGACGTGCAAATACAAACATATGACAGATGTAGTTGTTATTTCTAAGCATATCCAGATTAAAATCCGGCTTAAAATGAGGATAGATTCTTTTTCGCTGACCCATGTCAAATTTATCCTCGTCAGTATATATTATGTCAACTTTATCGAAATTATTAATTACACATGCACATTCATACAACGCATCCGGACGGAACAGGTCATCATGATCACCAAGAACAATGTAATCACCTGTAGCTGCCTCAAGTGCAGCATTGGTGTTGCCTGATATGCCCTTATTAGAATCAAGCTTGATATATTTTACTCTTGTATCACCATTAGCAGCCTTGCTGGCCACCTTATCCATATAAAAGCCTTCTCCGCTTCCATCTGCAAGGCACAGCTCCCAATTACCATAGGTCTGAGCCATTACTGACTTAATCATTTCTGTAAAAAATTTTGCCTTCGGTCTGTACACAGGAACAATTATAGAGAATAAAGGTTTCTTATCAAACACCTTTTCCTCCTGTTTTTTAAGGTCCTTTTTATCCGGCTCATGATTCTTAATCCAGCTGTCATAATCAAATGAATTGATGCGGAAAAGCTTTTTAAAGCATTTCACTATAAAAGCCTTAAATCCCCTTCTGCGAATATAATCTGACGCCAGCTCCAAGGCCTGCCCAATAAAATATTTTTCATGGCTCTGGTCTTTGGTAAGGTCAATTTTTTTAACCAGCTGTTTGTGAGGAGTGGAGAAAATAACCTTAGCCTTTCTAATGCCTGATTTAGCGATAAGCACCTCAAAGCCTGCCGGTTCAACCAATTCGCCCTCCTGATAGCTTTCAGCAATATCCTTCCCCAGCATCCTGTTAACAGTAGCCTGCGCCTGTATGCTGCCATTAAATACACCTATACTAATTGGCTCGCCATCAGTACACCAGCCCTTAATCTGCACGTCATCATTTCTGACCTTAACAGAATCAACACAGCATTTAATGAGCTTAAGACTTTTTCTAAATCTTCTGCCAAGTATTGTAAATACAGCTGTATAATCATATTTTTCAGGGAATTCAACCTTGAGAATTATTTTGCCAAAATCATCAGTAACATCCATCATAAACTGATATTCACATGAAAAAAGCAGGTTTTCACTACGATAACAGAAATGTGTACGATTATTGTCACACACAACTGATTTAACCGGAATTTCTCTGCCATCCATCGTTGCTGTAACCTTTGCATTCTCCATATACACTTCATTGGTTCCTGCATGTACTACCAGTATGTTTTTATTATTAAGCATTGCCCTGTAATCTGCAAAATATATCAGGCTTTTTCTCATAATATGCCTACTTTCTAAATATTTTCATTAATACCCAGATAAAGAATACAAGATAAAGTATACTTACCGCAAACACTACCATTGTCTGAGCATCCCACACAATATAGGTATATAATATTGCCGGCTCCTGGTTATCATCTGGTGTAACAGCAACCATTGCACCTGAACCGGCAGCTTTAGCGCAGGTCATTTTCAGTACATAGGTATTATTACTGCTGTTTTTAATTGTATCAAAATCAAGCTTTGTAAATCTTCCATTCTTAAGCTTTGACAGTCTGACAGTCTCTGTATCTGTAAGCTGTTTTCCCTGTGTATCATACACAGCGTAAGACATTGTACCTGACTTATCAGCTGTATCTGCTGTTGCTATAAGGAGCTTAACTCCTGTTAAGTTGTCCTTGTCACACTGAAATTCATATTCATAATCACTGCCTTCACATACAGGAATTGTACTTACCATGCTGCTTCGGCTGTAGTCCGTATTGTATAACGGAATATCACGTTTAACGTATGAATAGAAGTATCCGCCTGCCACAATGACCAGCAAAAGAATTACTGCTCTAATTATGTTCTTTTTATTCATATTAATACATTGCCCTTCCACATTTATGAATTCCTGTATATCTCACAGATTTCTTTGGAATCACCCTTCATTCTGACGCATCCGGACTGAATCCATACAACCTTATTGCATATCTGTTCAACCTGTTCAATGCTGTGGGATACAAAAAGAACTGTAGTCCCCTCATCCATCATTTTCTTAATTCTGTCCTGGCATTTTTCCTGAAAACGAAAATCTCCAACCGCCAGAACCTCATCTACTATAAGAATATCTGCCTTTCCCGACGTCGCAATTGAAAAAGCAAGTCTTGAAAGCATACCAGATGAATAATTCTTCATTGGAACATCCATAAATTCAGCCAACTCTGAAAAATCTACTATCTCATCAAATACTGCATCCATTTCTTTTCTGGAACGTCCCAGCAGTGCACCATTAAGATAGATATTTTCCCGGCCTGTAAGGTCAAAATCAAAGCCTGCACCAAGCTCTATAAGAGGTGCTACAGAACCATTAACCATTACATTCCCCTTAGTCGGCTTTAGCACTCCTGCAATAACCTTGAGCATCGTACTTTTGCCACTGCCGTTAAGACCAATAAGTCCAACTGAATCGCCTTTCTTAACATCAAAAGATACATCATTAAGTGCCCAGAATTCATCATACTGGAGTTTTCCCTTAACTGCTCTTATAAGATATTCCTTAAGGCTGTCAACCTTTTCCTTCGCAAGATTAAAGCGCATGGAAACATTATTAACAGATATTATTGTCTCTCTTTCTTCCATCACTTATCTCCTACACATAAAGAATAAAATTATCCTGATTTTTATAGAAAACCCGGCATCCCAAAACAATAAGCAGGATACTTGGTATAAATGTCATAAGACAGGTATATAAATCCGGCATCGTTCCATATATCATAAAGCCCCTGAACATCTGGAGAATACTTGTAAGTGGATTAAGCAAAACAATACGTCTTACCCAGTCCGGAAGCTGTGCCAGAGGATAGATTATAGGAGTCAGATACATTAATACCGTAGTAAACACTGAGTACAGATGCACAATATCCCTGAACTTAACTGCATAGGTTGCCAGTATCATTCCAACTCCCAAGGAGAAAAGAATAAGACATGCAATAGGAATCACAGCCAGTACAGATGTATAATGAAGCTCTGCTTTAGTAACAAGCATAACAATAACAAGGGCTGCGAAGGAGGCCATCAGATTAATTGCACTCGAAACAGTCCTTGAAAGAACAAACATATATTTAGGTACATACACCTTTTTGATAAGAGGTGCATTATTAATAATGGCATTCATACTCATATTAGTTGAGTCAGAGAAAAAATTGAATACCACCTGTCCACTTAAAAGATAAAGCGGATAATTGTCTATATCGAATTTAAAGAGCTGGTTAAATACTATGGACAGCACAACCATCATAAGCAGAGGGTTAAGCAGTGTCCACAGCACACCAAGGACGGACCTGCGGTACTTGGTCTTAACGTCCCTGGTTACCAGCTCATTAAGCAATGGACGGTATTTATTAAAGTTAGCAATAATCGTCTTCATGAATTAACAACCTTTTTTGTAATCTTTTATTCCCGGCCATACCTGGTCTTTATCTGAGAAAATAAGCTCCACACCATCCTGAAGAGGCCACTCAATTCCAATATCAGGGTCACTCCATAAAAGTCCGCCCTCATCATTAGGGTGATAAAAATCAGTACACTTATATGCAAATTCTGCATAATCAGAAAGTACAAGAAATCCATGAGCAAAATTCTTAGGGATAAAGAACTGTTTCTTATTATCCTCTGAAAGAACTACTCCATACCACTTTCCATATGTAGCTGAGCCTTCTCTAAGGTCTACTGCCACGTCAAATACCTCTCCCCTGATAACACGTACAAGCTTATCCTGAGGAAAATTTTTCTGAAAATGCAGACCTCTCAGCACACCTCTCTTGGATGCTGACTGGTTATCCTGAACAAATTCCTGTGTTATGCCGGCTTCCTCATAATCCTTCTTATTGTAGGATTCAAAGAAATATCCTCTGTTGTCACCAAATACCTTTGGTTCGATTACTTTAAGTCCTTCTATCTCACATGTTGTTACTGTTATCTGTCCCATTATCGTATTACCTCTTTTATTTAAAATATTCTACAGACCGTTAGCTACGTCAATAAGATATCTGCCGTAGTCAGTCTTAAGTAAAGGCTGTGCCAGCTTAACTAACTGTTCTCTTGATATGAACTTACGCTTAAACGCAATCTCCTCAATACATGAGATATACAAGCCCTGTCTCTTCTGGAATGCCGCAACAAAATCTGCTGCGTCAAGGAGTGCATCATGATTACCTGTATCAAGCCATGCAAAACCTCTTCCCAAAGTCTCAACGTAAAGGTCGCCTCTTCTTAAGTACTCATTATTAACGCTTGTAATCTCTATTTCGCCACGCTTGGATGGCTGTACATTCTTGGCAATCTCCACAACATCATTATCATAGAAGTAAAGACCTGGCACCGCATAATTAGACTTAGGCACCTCCGGCTTCTCCTCAATTGATAAGGCTTTGCCATTATCATCAAATTCAACTACCCCATATTCTCTTGGGTCCTTAACATAATAACCAAATATTGTTGCTCCCTTGGTTCTGTTAGCTGCATTTAGAAGCACCTTGGAAAAGCTTTGTCCGTAGAAAATATTATCTCCAAGAACAAGTGCTACATTATCGCTGCCAATGAATTTTTCACCAACAATAAATGCATCAGCAAGTCCTCTAGGAGTCTCCTGAACTGCATACGAAATATTCATTCCAAGCTGGCTTCCGTCACTTAACAGCTCCTCAAATACAGGCAAATCCCTTGGTGTAGATATAATAAGTACATCCCTGATTCCGGCAAGCATAAGTGTTGATAATGGATAATATATCATTGGCTTGTCATATACAGGCATAATCTGCTTGGAAATTGCTTTGGTAAGCGGATACAGTCTTGTTCCTGAGCCTCCGGCTAAAATAATACCCTTCATTGTAAATCCCTCCTACTTGTACATCTCAGAATAATACTTCTGATAATCACCGCTTGTTACGTTCTTCATCCAATCCTCATGGTCAAAATACCACTTAATTGTAAGTCTTATTCCGTCCTTGAACATTGTCTCAGGATACCAGCCCAAATCTGCTTTAATCTTATCAGGAGCAATTGCATATCTTCTGTCATGTCCCTTACGGTCCTCAACATATGTTATAAGCTGCTCATTGATAGCTGCTTTTCTTGGATCAGAATCAGGAAGCATCTCGTTAAGGACTTCAAGAATTGTTGTAATAATCTCTATATTCTGTTTCTCATTATGTCCGCCGATATTGTATCTCTCGCCAAGCTTGCCCTCTTCCTGAACCATATCAATAGCCTTGGCATGGTCATCAACATATAACCAGTCACGAACATTCTTACCATCGCCATATACAGGAAGCTTCCTGCCATTAAGTGCGTTATTGATTATAAGAGGAATAAGCTTCTCAGGGAACTGGTAAGGTCCATAGTTATTACTGCAATTAGTAATATTAGCCGGAAAATGATATGTGTCAATGTATGATTTAACAATCATATCAGATGAAGCCTTGCTTGCTGAATATGGGCTGTGTGGGTCAATAGGTGTTGTCTCATAGAAAAATGCCTTGTCATCCTCTGGAAGTGAACCATATACCTCATCAGTTGATACGTGAAGGAATTTCTTGTCCTCCTTAAAGCTGCCATCTGGAAGCTCCCATGCCTTCTTGGCTGCATTAAGCATAACTGCTGTACCAAGAACGTTAGTCTGGATGAATACCTCCGGGTGTTTAATACTTCTGTCAACATGGCTTTCTGCAGCGAAATGAACTACACGGTCAATGTCATTTTCAGCAAATATTTTCTCAATAGCAGCTCTGTCACAGATATCTGCTTTAACAAAAGTGTAGTTATCTCTGTCTTCTATATCCTTAAGATTCTCCAGGTTGCCTGCATATGTAAGACAGTCAACATTGATTATTCTTATGTTATTGTTATACTTTCTAAACATGTAATGAATGTAATTAGAACCAATAAATCCGGCTCCTCCGGTTACTAAATAAGTTCTCATATTTGTTCCTCCTAATATGTTTGTTTGCATATATTGTTTAATTTTACCACAAAAATACCGTTTATTCAATATCCTGAAAAAACGGTATTAAAAAATAGTATTATTGAATATAATCCTTAATGTATTCTACAATTGCATCATGCCAGTCAGCATATTTATAGTCAGTTGTAAGTGTGAGCATATAATTGTCAAGAACAGAATATGCCGGTCTTTTTGCTGAGGCCGGATACATTGTGGCATACTCCTCTGACGTAATATAATTTACCTTGGTATTCCTGCCTGTAAGTCTGAATATCTCAGTTGTAAAATCTGCCCATGAACACATTCCCTCACAGGTGCCGTGAAAGGTTCCAAAGTTATCTGTTGGAAGCAGATATGCAATTGCTCTTGCAAGCTCCATTGCACTTGTTGGTGAACCAAACTGGTCACATACAACACTAACCTCATCATGTGTCTCTGAAAGCGCAAGCATTGTTTTAACAAAATTATGTCCCTCACCATATAGCCATGCAGTTCTTACAATAAAATATTCTTTTGCAAATTCCTTAACAAAATTCTCACCTGCAAGCTTGGTATATCCATACATGCTCTTTGGATTAGGGGTATCAAACTCTTTATATGGCTCTGTACCATCCCCTGCAAAAACATAATCAGTTGACACATGCATAAGTCTGGCATCATAACGTGCTGCCGCAATAGCAAGGTTTCTAGGTCCTATTGCATTAATCTTATAGGCAAGCTCCTTATCAACCTCACATTTATCAACTGCAGTATATGCAGCACAGTTAATTATTGCATAAGGCTTCACCTGTGCAACAAACTCCATTACCTTGTCAACAGCAGTTATGTCAAGCTCTGCAACATCAGTATTAACAAGCTCATATTCTGTATTTCCTTCATACACCCTGTTAATTGCCCGTCCCAGCTGTCCATTACATCCGGTTACAATTATTTTCTTCATATATATTATCCTCCTTGGAATTAAAAGCAGCTTACATTTAACAGCTGATAAAAGGATTCATATCCCAGTATCAGTCCCATTGCTATATACAGACTGAAATTATATACCTCCGGTCTGATATTGTTCTTAAAATGCTTATTAGTAAACAAAAGTGAGCCCGCAAAAAGCAGCGGTATAAAATATCTTCCCTGCACTCCATTAATAACCGAGGTAATTCCAACCTCAGTAAATACTACATACATTATTGTCCATACAAGAGCTGTTGATGCGGCTATTGTAACGCCCAATCCGATTCTTGCATTTTTTCTAAGTGTATAGCCCTCATGATTATGAGTAATTATTACATAAGCGAGTACCACATCCAGAATATACGTCATTCTTCCAATTCCGAGAAAATACATATTATCAAGTGTAAGTGGTCCAATTGTGTACTGCTGTAAATGATTAATTATTGAACTGCACAGCAGTCCGGCATATGTTCCCATATTATTGAGAATAAAGCTTATCTGTGAGCCTCCATCTGTATTCCCGCCCCTTGGGTCTCCTGAACCATTAATAAGCATAGGCAGTGCTGCTGTAGAGACTGCTATCACAAAGCCAGCTGCACTTATAAGCTTCATCAAAAGCTTTGTTTTGCTATCCTTAAACCTGTCTGCACTATAGAACAGCGGCAGCAGCAGCAATGGTGCATATACAGCCTTTGGCAGACATCCATAGCCCATAAAAGCAAGTCCCAGAATAAGCTGCTTCCAGCTTACCGGCTTCTCAGTTTCTGTAAATCCATTAATTATGAACGCAAGTCCCAGACTGATAAATCCAGTTACTGCCACATCATATGTAATCGTTGAAGCAAGGAACATATTAGTCGGCATAAGTGCCAGTACCGCCAATACCATTTTACCTTTTTTAAGTATCCTTATGGCAAATGTCATCAGCACAATATACGTTATCAGATTAATTATTCTGGCAAGTATATATATATTGGCAAAGCCCATATGGCACATTCTGGCCACATTAACACCAAATGACATAAATACATATCCAAAGGTTGCAAAGGAGCTTGTTGACCTTGGGGTGATTCGATATTCCTCATCCTCTATATTATAGTAATTGGCATGTTCATTCAGATAATCATACAGGTCATTATATTCCTCATAGGAGCCTGTATATATTGCAGGATGATTGGCATCTGATACATTAAGCATATCCCAAAGTGTACCGTCCTCGGTTGTCTGACCTTCAAACGAAAGTATAAATACGCTTCTAAAATGAGATTCCTCATCAAAGCCTACTCTGGATAATGGCATTGCAATAATCATTCCAATACCAACGCCTGCTGCAATAATTGCAAATCCAAGCTCTGCTTTTCGGGCTATTACAGTTCTGAAAATAACCAGTGCATCAATTGCTGCAAGAAACGCCAATACTGCCCAGACACGCATCCAGTTAATATATGGCTCATTCTTAACAGATACAGACACGATATCTGACCTGCCCTGCGTTGTTACCTCCAGTGAATTAACAGTCTTATTAATATTATTAACAGTTCTATCAAGATAAAGCGGAATCTTTCTTGTAATTACCGATTGTTCCCCTGTATCAACAGTTATGTTCTGTGTCAGCTCACCATTTCTGTTATAATCAATAATAAGTTTATTAACATACCCATCATAATCAATTATAATTCCATTGGCGGTTTCAGTATAATCATTAATCTGAAATGTACCCTTTTCACTGTCCGGCAATGTAATCAGCTTAAGGTTAAAACATAATTCAATCAGTACTACTGACAATATTACCCATATAAGTGAAATTGCCATCCTTATTCCAACACTACAGCTCTTCCACCTTTTAATTTTTTTCTCCAAAACGTCCCTCCATACCAGTTATTATTTTACTTAAGGCCTGTTGAATCCGACAGATACTGGCTGATTGACTGCACAGTAGCAGATGACACATAATTATCCTCATCAAACAGATATTTATGAAGCTCCGTTACATTCTGTGACAGATTAACAGCCCATACAGGGTCCTTAATATTAGGATAATCTGCAATATATTTAACAGCCGTTGAATGCTCAAATGGGAATCCCGTAGAGTCCGCAATTGTATAATCATTAAGATTCTTCGCCATTCCAATCATGTCTGACATGCTTATACTTGTTGCAACATTACCAAATATTGCGTTAATTGCACTGTTAAGCTCTGAAATATTCATATGCTTGGCTTTCTCTACAACGAGACCAATTACAGTTCTCTGTCTCTCAGTTCTCCTGTAATCATCGCCTCCACCATATCTTATACGGCAGTAGGCAGTTGCCTGGATTCCATCGAGATGTACCATTCCGGTACCTGTAACCTCGGTATATGTTCTGCCTGTATTAACACTGGTATCCACCAGGTATTTGTTAATCCATTCTTTTTCAACATCATTAATCTCAATATCAATACCTCCTACAGCATCAATAATATCAATTAATGCATTCCAGTTAACCATTACATAATCCTTGATATCAAGGTCACAGTTCTTATTAACCATACTTATTGTTGACTCAACGCCAAATCTGAACATGGCCTCTGTTGCCTTATCATATGTATAGGCATTAGTACCATCACACTCCGGAATCTGAAGCATTGTATCTCTATATATGGACACCAGCTTAACCTCTTTAGTTTCATTATTGATACTTGCAATAATGATAGCATCTGTATGATTAACATCCTTTTTAAGAAGTCCGTCTGAGGTATTATCTCTGGCATCAGAACCCAGAAGCAGTATATTGGTATATCCCTTAAGTACCTCCTCTGAATCATCATTAATGTCGTCATTAATAACTATGGAACCTCTGTCAATAGGGTCTATCTCTATCATGGAAAGCTTATTAACAACATACCATACCCCTATGAGTACAAGCATAACTATTATTTCTACCACAAAAATAAGCACCAGCACCCATCTTTTCATTTTCTTTTTCTTTTTGCGGGGTGCAGGCTTTCTATTCTGTGATGCTGACCGGTTCTGTGTAGTCCTTGATGACTTTACAGCTCTTGTGGTCTGTGTATTTCCACGGCTCTGTACGTTTCTGGATGTTTGAGTATTTTTTTTAGGTACGGGCTTATCGTAATACTCTATATCATCCTCCTCGTCATCATATATATAATCATCATCAAAATCTTTATATTTAGCCATTACTACTATTCCTTCCATCAATATGCATTCTTATTAATAAAGCCTCTAAATATTGTATAGAACAGAATCTTTATATCAAAAACAAGGCTCCAGTTCTCTATATAATACAGGTCACATTCAATACGTTTCTTAATTGAAGTATCACCCCTATATCCATTAACCTGTGCCCATCCGGTCATACCCGGACGAACCTGATGTTTAATCATATATCTTGGAATTTCTTCCTTAAACTTATCGACATAATATGGTCTCTCTGGCCTTGGCCCAATAAGACTCATATCTCCCTTAAGAACATTAATAAGCTGAGGAAGCTCATCTATACTGGTTTTACGAATTATTTTGCCACAACGGGTTACCCTTGGGTCATCAGATGTAGTCCATTTACTTTTGTCACTTCCATCCTCCTGAACACGCATAGAGCGGAACTTATACATCTCAAACTCCTTATTGTGAAGTCCAACACGAGTCTGCTTGTATATAATTGGTCCCTTGGACGACAGCTTGATTGAAATAACAGTAACAAGCATAACAGGTGAAAAAAATATAAGTGCTACCACTGCACCAAAAATATCTATTGCTCTTTTAACAAATCTGTTATAAATACTGCTTAACGGAACTCTTCTAATATTAATAACCGGCAGTCCCTGGACATCTTCAATATATGGTCTTGTTGGAATAATATTGTTATAGTCAGGAATGAATTTGGTATGAACACCCGACTTCTCACACTTGGCAACAAGATTTTCCAGCTTGGAATACTCCTGAATACTAAGTGTAATGACAATCTCATCCAAATCATTCTCTGCAATAACCTGCTCTATATCACAAAGCCTTCCAAAAACTCTTTCGCCTCTGTACTTAGTCCCTACCTCTATATTATCATCAAGAATGCCCACAATATGATATCCCCACTGTGGAAATGCCTTAACCCTGTCAATATAGCCCTCAGCTGCACGACTATAGCCCACCAGAACAATATGCTTTTGGTTAAAGCCCCTTCTTCTGATACCACGAAGCAGCATACGCAGTCCTACTCTGGCAGCAAATTCATACAGAATGTTCAATCCATAGAAAATAAACAGCATGGTCCTTGAGAAATTAACCTGATGTGTCAGGTACAGAATAAGAATAAATATAAGAAGACCAAAGGTATTAGCCTTAATTATATTAATCATCTCATATTTCTGACCGTGCATTCTCTTTGGCGTGTACAGACTGCATATTGCATACAAAATAAGATATCCAGGTACAAGACAAGCTAATGCTATCATGTACGACTTGATACCGATTCTTCCAATATTCTCTTTATAAAAAACTGTTCCAAACTTAATTCCCCACGCTGAAATATATGCAAGTACAATAATTACTGCATCCATCAACACGTGAAGCTTATTAAGATGTCTCTGATTACTTCTGATCAATTAACTCACACTCTCCATATATCTGTATCAAACTCACATACATGATACATCAACATATTTCAAAGGGCAATAAAATAAATATTACATTTTATTACAATTGTATGTCTGTAAACCGTACTGCCGATTATAACACTATTTATGTTGATTATTCAACCTGTTCCAGTAATTTTTGTTCATAGTAAGCTTAAGAATTCTTTTTCTGCTCAGTTTTTTATAGCGTTTACCAAGCCTGTAGCCTGAAAGCTTGGCGGCACTGCTTACAAAAAGATATGGTACCTGATACCATTTTCCATGTCTTACAAGATACTTAACAGAATTCTTTACAAGGCTTATCCCTTCAGATTCCGAACTGAATCTGTTAAATATTTCCGGGTGGTCCGCCTGTGATACCCCCATGTCAAAATTTCTCGACAGCTGCTCCTTAATTGTATAATTGTGAGAGTGATATACTTCTGCCTCTGCACAATATGCTATTCCATATCCTGCCTCAACGGCCTTTGACGCATAGAACATATCCTCATTAAATATAGCTCGTGGAACAAAGCCTCCCAGCTCAACGTATATTTCCCTGTTATACATAGCACATACGTCTGAACAGAATATAGTCTTAATCCCAAGGCATTGATAATCATCAGCTGTCTTATATATACTTTTAGGGGGATAATTAAACATCCTCGTATATATCTCCTGCGTTCTGCAGCCCTTATCAGGAAGCTGCCTTCCGTATGCAACGGCTGCTCTGACACCATCTCTATTGGTATCAAGTGCCTGCACAAGCTTTTCCACAAGAAAGGAATCTGCCGGTACTGCATCCTGTGTCATTAAAAGAACACAATCTGCTGATGACTGTCTTATTGCCATATCTCTCGTGGCTGCGTGGTCAAATTCCTCTTCCGAGATATGAATAACTCTAATTCGATTATCAATCAGGTATCTTTTAGCATTAAAAAAGACCTCTTCCGTATTAACAAGTATGATATTATCTACGGTATGGGTCTGTTTTAACAGCCATGCAAGCAGTGCTTCAAGCTTATCTCCCGGCTTAAACACCGGGATTATCACATCCACACTCCTGCTGTCTTTGTTATCTGTCACTTTATTCACCTATATTAGCCTCAATAAGAGCGGCAAGCTCTCTGGCTTCTTTTTCAATAAAATCCTGGTCATTGCCTTCAATCATTACTCTGACAAGCGGTTCTGTTCCAGAAGGTCTTATAAGAACTCTTCCGGCTCCTGCAAAGCGTTTTTCCAAATCATCAATTGCCTCTGCAATTACCTTGTTCTCCATGTAATATTCCTTCTTGCGATTAGACACCTTAGCATTAACAAGCGCCTGCGGAAGGACTGTCATAATACCTGCAAGCTCAGAAAGCTTCTTGCCTGTAGAGGTAAGTACCTGAAGCAGATGAAGGGCACTAATAAGACCATCTCCAGTTGTATTCTCATCCAGAAAAATAACATGACCTGACTGTTCTCCACCCAGGTTATAGCCTTCCTCCAGCATTTTTTCAAGAACATATCTGTCTCCAACCTTGGTCTGTTCAATATTAAGCTTTTCTCTTACTCCCATCTGGAAGAATCCAAGATTACTCATTACAGTAGCAGTTATTGTATCTTTTTTAAGTGTTCCCTTATCTCTCATAAATAAACCACATATTGCCATAATCTGGTCGCCGTCTACAGTCTGGCCTTTCTCATCAACAGCGAGCATTCTGTCTGCATCACCATCAAAAGCAATACCCAAATCTGCATTATGCTCAAGCACCATCTGCTTAAGATTCTCCAGATGTGTGGAACCACACTGTCTGTTAATATTGGTTCCATCCGGGTTGTTATGTATCATTATTGGTTCTGCTCCCAGTTTTCTAAGTGTCTTCTCTGCTGTATAATAAGAAGCGCCCTCGGCAGTATCAATAACCATTTTCACTCCTGATAAATTCAAATCAATTAATGATGCTGCAAAATCCACATAATCATCTCTTG
The DNA here is from genome assembly GCA_964441705.1 of uncultured Butyrivibrio sp. Lineage (GTDB taxonomy): Bacteria > Bacillota > Clostridia > Lachnospirales > Lachnospiraceae > Eshraghiella. Next base: position 15,965 of record CAYTWF010000002.1, on the reverse strand, counting down.
CATCCGGTTTATATATTACTCTTCCTACCTTATCACCAAGAGGCATTGGAAGCTCTGCTGAGTTCATCCTCATTGTCTCTTCAATCTCATCCTCCAGCTGGTCTGAAAGCTTATAACCGGTTCCACTGAAAAATTTAATTCCATTGTACTCAGCAGGATTATGAGATGCTGAAATAACAACTCCTGCATCATATCCATATTTTCTTGTAAGATAAGCAATTGCCGGTGTAGGAACAACTCCTGCGTATACAGCGTCTGCACCAACAGAGCATATTCCCGCCATCAATGCATTGGCAAGCATTTCTCCTGATATTCTTGTATCGCATCCCACAAGTATTGTTGCTTTGTGGGCATTTTCCTTAGTAAGTACATAAGCTCCTGCTTTTCCAAGATTCATGGCAAGTTCAATTGTCAGCTCCTTGTTAGCAACTCCTCTTACACCATCTGTTCCAAATATTCTGGCCATTTCATTTCCATTCCTTTATTAATTATTAGTTGGCTGTGGCTGCTGAAGACGTAGCATCCGTTGTTGGTGTTGTTGTCTCTTCAGAGGTATCTGTCTCCTCAGTCCCAGCATTTTTAATTGTTACTTTTACATAGTAGGTTCCAAGAACCTCGTAATCATCAGAAGCATCAAAGGTAATCTTTACTGTATAATTACCTGCCTTTTTACCGGTAAGACTAACAGCAGCACCAAGGTCAGTTGCTTTTAATGCATTAACTGTCTTCTCGCCTCCGCTTACGCTTACCTCAATTACATCCTCGTCGCTGCTTTCATTAATAACAGCCTCAAGTCCGGCATCCAGTCCCGTAATTGATATATCACTGTATGATAATGCAAATTTGCTCTCTGCTGTTTTCTCTATGGCTGCTGTTATCTGCAATACCGTATCACTTGACACAATTCTATACTCAGATGACAGGTACGTTGAAAGTGGCAGACTGAATTCCACATTAGCAGATACTCCATCTATACTAACTGCATCTGCCGAAATATCAATTGATGATATTTTATCCAGTGCATCCTTAGAGCCTGCAATGCATACTGATTCAATATTAGCAGTCTGGTCAGCAAGTTCATAGCCATCTGCCGGAGTTCCACTAAGCTTGAAGTTAACAGGAATCCACTTGGTAGGAAGTATCTCTATGTTAAGCTTTACATCTGAACGGCTCAAATCAAGCATTGCCGAATCCACCACATTGCCATCTTCATCATAAAATACAGGCACAACAGTATCAGAAACCGTCTGTGTCATATTGGTCACATCATAGCTTACACTTGCAGATACAATTTTATTAACAGTAGTCTCTGCTCCTGAAATTGTAATTGTAGTTGGAGACGTTGATACATCTCCTATTACATAGCCTGTTGCAGGCTTTCCGGTATGGTTAACCTCAAGCTTAAGCTCCTTATCAACCCTGTTATCAATAGACAGCTTCATGTATTCTGTCTTCTGACTTACAATATCAATCTGCTTTTCAATATCCTCTTTGTTGCATTTAACAGTAATTCTTACTGTATCTGAATCAGCTGAACGTTCGCTCATGTCAGCGACTGCAGTAAAATCAGCATTGGAAAGACTCTCCACAACTGTCTGTGGTCCCTTTACAACAATCTGTATTGTCGCTCCTGATTCAATTGCATAGGTGTACCCCTTATCAGTCAGTGTCTCAACATTAGTTAATTCAACCTTAATATTGGATATCGTTTTCCTTATAGAAGGATTATCCACGTTAATAATAATAATCCATATAATAGCTGCAATTACTATTGATAGAATTTTCAGGGCAAAGTTCTTGGTTATAAGCTCTTTAATGTTCCAATCCTTAAGCTTTTTCATCCTTCTTTACCCCCTTTCTCCAGATTTTGTACCGGTTAACATCGATTGATTTCTTCTGAAGAAAAGTAAGCTTACTTCTCAGGTAATCTCCATCCACATCCCTGAACAGCTCTCCTGCAATTGCAATTGACACCTTTCCGGTCTCCTCCGAAACAACTATTGTAAAGGAATCCGTAACCTCCGATATTCCAACGGCAGCTCTGTGCCTTGTGCCCAGTTCCTTGCTAAGCTGCATATTATCTGATAAAGGCAGATAACAGGTAGCGGCAGCCACCTTATCACCACGAAGAATAACCGCACCATCATGTAATGGGGTGTTATGTTCAAAAATATTAATAAGCAGCTGGTTGGAAATAACCGCATCTATAGGTATTCCTGTTTTCTCATAATCTGTAAGCAGAATATTCTGTTCAATAACCATAAGTGCTCCGGTTTTGGTCTTTGCCAGCTCAAAGCTTGCCTTTACCAGCTCATTAACAGTCTTATCGCTGAATCTTTCTCCCTTATCCTTCTTATCAGTGAAAGGGAAAAAGTTGGAGAAGTATTTTCGCTGTCCAATCTGCTCCAATGCCTTTCTAAGCTCAGGCTGAAAAATAACAACAAGGGCAATAATAGCAATATTAAATACCTTTCCCACCAGCCAGAGTATTGTAGTAAAGTTAAAAAGAAATGCCAGCAGCCAGAAAAGCAGTATTATCATAATACCCTTAAGCAGATTAAAAGCTCTTGTAGTCTTAACCCATGCCATAAATTCATAGATAAGAAATGCAAGAATAATTATTTCAAAAATATTACTCACATGCAATGTCTTTGGAATATATATATTAGATAAATATTCTTCAAAAAAGCTTAATACTGCCTGCATCTGAACCACTCCCTTTCCAGTTATTGTTCATTAATTCTATTCTTCCGGTTCATCAGAATCGTTATCCTCTGAATCCTCAAAGCTTTCCGTATGAATAAAGCCCTTATTATCCTGTCTTGTATTAATCTTTTTAACTGTAACGTTAGTGGAGGAAACTGCCATTTTAGGCACTGCCTTCACATAATAGTAATAGTCATTATCCTCAAACTGTACATATTCTGTGGCTGAATAATCCACCGAAAAAATAAATAAATTCAACACAAGTCCTACCAGAATTGCCACAATATGTCCTACTACAAGTGAAATAACATTAAACTGAACAGACATAATTGAAAACGCTATTATCTGTACAATTGCATCCACAACACAGCCTGATATAATTGCAATAATCCATGCATGGTCAGCTGACAGTCTTTTAATAAGATAAATCATCATAATAACAAGAGAGAATGTAACAACCACAACAATAAGCTCCTTGTTATTAAGAACATTGTTAAAAATAAAGGTTATGTTCTGCAATGCATTATCAGCATTCTGAGTTGAAATAGCTGTTGAATAATGTGAAGCAAAATCCAGCAGATAAAATATAAATGCACCTGAAATCACAGGAATTATTCCCGTCATTCCATATACCAGTGCTGCAACTACAGGAATAATATATGGCACCTTAAGATAAAACAGCAACGGTGTAATAATAAGCAGAATTCCCGTCTTAGGAGCAAACCTGAAATACAGCAGATACACAATAAGTATAACAAAAAGTGCAATCACAGCCAGTTCAATTGAAAGGCCAAACAGATGCACTATAATAAACACTGTTGAAATAATTACAGTAGCACTTACCGGCAAAAAGGCGCACACAAGTGCAACCGCCAGACATACCATAGGACTGGCAATAATGCTGTTATAGCCAATAGCTCTGCCAATAATGTAGAACGAAAGGAATGCCAGTAAAAAACTGAGTATATGTCTGATATATATTCCGAAGCGGCCATAAAAGACCTTAAGTTTATCTTTAAAAACAAGTAATCCAGTCATCATTCAGAATCTCCTCCTGTAGCCTTACGCTTTCTATCCGCCTTATTCATAAGAAAAATCTTATGGAGTCTGTTCTGGAATATTCTGATTCCATTCTCTGCTTCATCATATAAATATGAATATACAAAGTATGCCACCAGTAGAAACAGAATCATAAATGCAACATAACCCAATACCAGTACAACAGCAACAACAGTATAATTTGTATCGGTAAGGTTATTAATAATGCTTTCAAAATTATATGCAACAATAAGTGCTACAATAAGAAAATATGCAATCGTAACTGCAATAGCAGTTGTCCACATATGAAGTCCAACATAATCTGACTTGTAATATTTGGCTTTAGGTAAGTCCTGACTGCCCTCATGCTTTTCATACATGGCAGTCCTGGCCATTAAACGTACTTTTCTTTTATTAATCAACCTGCTGCCTCCTGTCAACTTATATATTTAAGTAAGTATATCATATCTATTTTATTTTCGCGATAAAAAATTAATAATATATAATTATCTGTGAATGTCCGCCACCATCCGCCACCACAATTCTAACTGTGTAGCCATCAGTGCTCATTGTCTGGTCCTGTGCAGCGCTGATAAAGCTGGCAAACACATTATTATATCCCTTTGGAAGAAGTATACTCAGATATTCCTTAATTGCATTATCAAATGCAGTTGTTCTGGTCTTAACATAAAGCTGGCTTAATGAATCTCCTACAATAACCTCGCCAAGATAGTTGCCATCTTCATTATATACATAGGTGTCTTCCTGATACTTTGTATAGCCAAGGTCTGGCAGCTGGGCAAGAATCAAAGCTCCTGCATTCTGCTCATTAGTATTATTCTCTCCCTCAGGTGAGACGGTGGTCTGCGCAGGCTGACTGCCCGCACCTGTCTGCTTTTCACCATCTGGCATTGTACCCGGTTCAGTTGGTGTCGTAACATTTCCCTGAGGTGCAGGCACCACAGGATTGCCATTGTCAGAATCTGTAATTGTGACCTCTACCGTCTGTCCTTCAACCACATCATATATAGGAGTGTCTATATCAATAACAGTCTCACCCTCTACAACAGCCGTTATAACAACTGAATCTGAAAGAACACCATAATTGGCAGTTATTGCCGCGCTTCCAGTAGAAACAACTGTAATCATTCCAGAATCAGTTACCGCTACTACCTGGGGATTACTTGATTTCCAGATAACGCCCTCTGCATATTTGTCTGGATTAGAGGTACACGTAAGCTGCATTGACGCACCCACATACAGGCTGCAGTCATTAAGCATAATCTGCACATATTCCCCATCCTTGACTATATCATTAACATTAACAATTGCTGTAGTCTCACCATTTTTCTGTTCTTTGTGTCTGCGAACGAGAAATACACACAAAAAAACAATTGCTGCAATAATAAGCAAAAGAATTATAGAACATATAACAACCTTTTTAACATCCAAAACCTGTTTACGTTTGATTTCTGTCAACCTGTACACCCCGTATTTCATGGATAAAGAGCAAGTAATATTTAACTACTTGCTCTAAAATAATTATCATCTCTTGTTAACTGTAAAGATGATATCACGTATTACATTTGTTTTCAAGAAATTCATGGCAGATTTTGCACTTCCTTAAGTGTATGTACAAGGCGTATTCCATTTCGGCCATTCTTCTTAACCCAATACAGGGCTTCATCAGCAATTGCATTATAATCCCATATTTTATTACCCTCAACAGGAACACTGCTCTTAATTCCAATAGAAACTGAAAGGTTGTCAACGCCAAGCTCAATTCCCTTTTCCCTGACCCTGTCAGATATATCCTTGCAGTATTTAAGCACCTGTTCATCATTAAGATTACGAAAAATAATTATAAATTCATCGCCGCCATATCTTGCACAGAAAATATTCAGACACTCTATTGATTTTATTACCTCTGAAACCGCAATAATACATTTATCTCCAACACGATGCCCATACTTATCGTTATGTCCCTTAAAGTTATCAATATCCAGCATGGCAGCTGCGAGAGACAGTTTTTTCTCATATGTATCTTGAAATATACTATCGGCTACATCGTTAAGCTTACGTCTGTTGGCAAGTCCTGTCATAGCATCTGTATCTGCCGCATTCTCCAGGAAAAGATTGTGAATTTCAACCTGCTGGAGGTCAATACGAAGATGAATTGTAGATTTAACTGATGCAAGACGTGTATTATCAAGTCTGCAGGATACCCTATAATATTCCTCCAATGCAGCATTCCGCTCATAGGTCTGCCCAGCCGCCTGATACAGGTCAATTTTTGTCTTCAAAACAACTATATATCTGTCAAGATAGCTGTCACCATTAAGCTCATCTGTAATTTTTTTCAGAACCTCAGCTGCATGAGTGTAATCCTTACGATTTCTGAGATAATTAATAAAATTAATGCACTCATCAAAATATTCAATAATATTGTTACAGCTGTGAAAAGCCTTGAGTGTGCTGTCAAAAAGACTGTGTTCCAGCTCCTCATCCTTAATAAACGCTGCATATTCCAGCTGATACATATACACATCAAACCCACAGGTTCCAAGTGTATTATGTCTTAAATAATGCTGCAGTCTTGCATACTCATGGTTCGCTTCATCTGTTCGTTCCAGCTTAAGGTACAGATGCAGCAGCATAGACGAAATTGTAAGCACCGCATCATTACGAATCATACTTTCCGGATTCTGGAATATGTATTCAAAACACTGGTTACGATAGAACAGTGCATTCTCATAGTCCTCGATATCCTCACACAGAGAGCTGAGATTAAGTAAAAGAAATACCCCTTCTGAATACAGTCTATGTGCCTGTATAACCTTAATGCCTGCAAAATAATAATCTACTGCCTCAGTATATTTCCCCTGATACTGTAAAAGCAGAGTCAAAAGTGTATAGCATCGTATAATCATCACATATTCCTCTGCCTGTTCAAACAAATCAATGGACTTATGAATACATGCTGTCATCTGCTGTTCATTCTTTAAAAAATAATATATCCTGCCACAATAATAATAAGCGTAGCCCTTTAATGTAATATTCTCTGTAGTCAGGGCATAATCCAACAGTTCATTTGCAATCTCCAGCGTATTCACATCTGAACTGTCATCATGCTCCTCAAGGTAATTCAGTTTATCTATTACTGTCTTATCATATCTGCTTTTATCCATGTATTATATCCTTTTTAGCTGCATGCTTTTGTGAATATTTTCTCAATAATTCAAAAAGCTTATCATAGTTAATCGGTTTGGCAATATGAGCGTTCATTCCATTGGAAAGAGCCTCTGTAACATCCTCAGCAAAAGCATTTGCAGTCATTGCAATTATTGGAATTGTCTCGGCCTCTGGATGATTGGACTTTCTAATCTGTCTGGTTGCTTCATAGCCATCCATAACTGGCATCTGCACATCCATAAGTATCAAATCATAGGTTCCGCTTTCACATGAGGTAAACATATCATATGCTTCTTTACCATTATACGCTTTATCCACCTTAATTCCAGCTTTTTCCAGCATTGTAACTGCAATATCCATATTCATCTGGTTATCCTCAGCCAAAAGTATATGCACACCATTCATTACAACTCTGGTTTTATCGCCACTCTTATCAGCTTCCGGATTGTAGCCTCCAAAGGTTGATACCAGCAAATCAAATATAGTTGACTGGAAAAGCGGCTTTGAAACAATTTTATTAGCACCTGCTGCCTTTGCCTCTTCCTCGAACTCTGAAATATCATATGCTGTGGCTATAATTACAGGCAGCTCCCTGCCAAGCTCACTGCGGATTCTTTTGGTAACCTCGCCACCATTCATATCCGGCATGTTCCAGTCAATAATGCACAGGTCATAGGAATAATCTCCGCCAATTCTACTGTGAATCCTTTTAAGTGCCGCCTCACCACTTGTAACATAATCCGACTTCACACCACAGCGTCTGAGCATAGTCTTAACGTAAGTGCATTCATCCTCTTTATCATCCACCACAAGAACTCTCACATGTGAATAATCGGCATTTGCACACTGTTCCTCATGTTTGGCAGTTGATTTATCAAAATACAGTGTCACCGTAAAGGTTGTTCCCTCATTCTGCTGACTTGCAACCTTAATCGTTCCACCCATCATATGTATGAGATTATTGGTAATTGAAAGTCCCAATCCACTTCCACCAAATTTTCTGGCTGTTCCTGCATTTTCCTGTTCAAATGGTTTGAAAATACGGGACATATATTCCTGCGACATACCAATTCCTGTATCTGTTACAGCAAACTGAATATATACCTTTTTATCATCCTCTCTAAGCTGATGTATTTTTAACTGCACCACGCCCTTTTCCGGTGTAAACTTAACCGCATTAGACAAAAGATTCATAAGTATCTGATTAAGTCTCAGCTGGTCTCCCACAAGCCACTCATTGGTAAGATTATCAATATGAGTTTCAAATTCAATTCCTTTATTTCTGGCATTTTGAAAGAAAATAGCTGTAATATCCGTAATCTCTTTTTTAAGGTCAAATTCTTCATGTGCTATCTTAAGCTTGCCTGTCTCAATTGACGACATATCCAGTATGTCATTAATAATCTGCAGCAGATGTCTCGATGCAACATCACAGTTATCAATACAATATCTGACCTTCTGCTGGTCACTGTCTGAATCCTGTGCAATTGACAAATATCCTATAATTGCATTCAGCGGTGTTCTTATTTCATGACTCATATTAGATAAAAAGTTACCCTTAGACTGACTGGCCTGATTAGCTGCTTCAAGAGCTTCCTTAAGCGACTGCCTTGTTTTCTCAAGCTCAAGATTTTTCTTAAGCTCTGCCCGTTCACTACGCACCTTCTGGTGACTGTATACAATAAGAATAATCACTCCGGCAAGTAAAATAACAATGGTGATTGGAATAACCGGATTACGTACCATTGTCTGAATTAATGTAAGATGCCCAAGAGAGAAATCAGTATTGTTCTTAATTGCACTATCCACATAATTATTTTTTACACTGGTAATACCCTTATCAAGAATTGATATCAAAATACAATCCTCATCAGCCTTTACTGCAAATGAAAGTTCATCCTTAAGGTCTGGAAGGGAGGTTGCCTGCAGCTGTCCACGAATATTTTCTATAGTATATTTTTGTCCACAATATTCATAAAGATAACATGCATCAGCTTTTTTCTTCAATACAGCATTAACGCACTCATCCATTGTATCATATTCCTGTACGTTTCTTCCCTGGGTAAAATAATCCAGATTATCCTCCGAAGTGTCTGACTCCTTCAGAACAGCAACACTCTTTACCTCTCCTGAGTGCTCTGCCCTTTCAACAACCACATAGGATATACCTATATATTGTTCAGTGAGCTTATAGCCCATATCCTCCGCCGATGACAGGTCATATCTGCCATCTAAGACAACATCCACCTCATCACTTAATATAATTCTCTGATATTCATCCCTGTTGTTACAGCTTATGTATTCGTATGGAAGCTGTAGTCTGTCTGCCAGCTCGCTGAATATATCAGGAATAATACCTTTTAATTCACCGTTCTCAATATAACTGTAGGGTGCTCTGTCTGGATTCACAAGGACCTTTATTGTACTGCCCTCATCCTTAAGTTTTTGCAGGTATGCTCTTTCGGAGGAGTTAAGCGCTATAGAATCTCCACTGTCTCCACCATAATATTTGGAAAAAAGTTCGTCCTGCCATCCAACAGAATTGCTGTTCATCTGTTCAATTGCATGATTAATTTTATTAAGCAGCTCTGTATTGCCTTTTTTCACCATGGCATAGAACGGCGATGCTCCGAATTTGTCAAGAATCCACTCATTGCTGGTAGAACGCAGATTACTTGTTACAATTGCATCAATATTTACTTCGTTTTGAAGGTCATCTGTTAGTGCATTCATATCCTCATAATAGACCGGTGTATAAGTAAAACCTTTTGAAGCTGCATATTGTTCAAAGCTGTCATTACGGCTGTTGCCCTTGATTACACCAACACGCATTCCATTATATGTAGAATACTCTCCCGCTATATACTTCTGATTGCCTGACTTAACAGTTAGTATTGCAGCACTCGTACCGATGGTCTCAGAAAAATCAAATTTGGCTTCACGTTCAGGAGTTTTCTGAGCAGAGGTCAAAACATCTATTTCCCCATTTTCAAGCATCTCCTGCATTTGAGACCAGTTCTTATCATAACCTACATACTCCGCTGTACAATTACAATAATGAAGAACATTCTGTATAAACTCATAGCCATATCCGCTTTTTTGCCCATTTTCGTCCATATTATGATAACCATCAAAGGCAAAAAAGCCTACTCTGATTACTTCTTCGGCATTAACCGCTTCCGGTGCTGTCCCAAGGGACAATACTGCAAGTATGGCTGCAGTCAATAAGCTTAGTAATCTCTTCATATATCTTCCTCTTTATCTTGCAAATTTCTTTAAAATTGTAAACATTTTCTCATAATTAACAGGCTTGGCTATATGAGCATTCATTCCACCTGCCAGTGCCTCAGCCACATCCTCAGCGAATGCATTGGCAGTCATGGCAATAATCGGTATTGTCTCAGCCTCAGGGTGATTGGAATGTCTGATTGCCTGCGTTGCCTCATATCCATTCATTACCGGCATCTGTACATCCATGAGAATCATGTCATATGTATTTTCCGGTGCTTTTGTAAACAGCTCCACTGCCTCACGTCCATTCACAGCCTGATCAACCTTTATTCCGGCTTTTTCAAGTATAGTAACGGCAATTTCCATATTCATATCATTGTCCTCAGCCAGAATTACATGAACTCCACTCATGTCTATAGTCTCAGTCTTATCTGTACTGCCAGCCTGCGGGTCATATTTACCAAAGGCTGATACCAGCAGATTAAACAGTGTTGACTGGAATAATGGCTTACTGATTATCCGGTCAACTCCGGCAGCCTTAGCCTCCTCCTCAAATTCTGAAATATCATAGGCTGTTGCAATAATTATAGGCAGCTTGTCTCCAAATTCCTTACGAATACAGCTTGCCACCTCAACGCCATTCATGTCAGGCATACACCAGTCAAGAATACATAAATCGTACTTATAATCTCCATCGCTTCTGCTCTTAAGTCTTTTGATTGCAGCCTCTCCGCTTGTAACCGAATCTGACTTGACCCCACATCGTCTAAGCATTGCCTTTACATAGGTTCCTTCATCCTTCTCATCATCAACAACCAAGGCTCTTACATGTGAATAATCAGCGCACTCATGGACAACCTCTGTGTTATTATCAGATTGTCCAAAATGCATTGTTACCGTAAAGGTTGTTCCCTCATTCTGCCTGCTGTCCACCTCTACGGTTCCGCCCATCATCTCCACAAGATTTTTGGTTATAGACAGTCCAAGTCCACTTCCGCCATATCTGCGGGCGGTATCGGCCTGTTCCTGTTCAAATGGCTGGAAAAGTCTTGTCATATATTCCTTAGACATTCCTATACCTGTATCGCTTACTGTGAATTTTATGTAAACCTTATTATCTCCATTATCAGGGTCAAGCTGCTGCAGCACCAGCTTAACTACTCCATTTTCAGGAGTGAATTTAACTGCATTGGACAGGAGATTCATTAATACCTGATTAAGTCTCAGCTGGTCTCCCTTTACCCACTCATGTGCCAGTCTGTCTATCTGTGTCTCAAATCTAACGCCCTTAGCCTTGGCGTTCTGATAGAAAATAGTTGTAATGTCTGTTATTTCTTTTTTAAGGTCAAAATCCTCACAGGCAATTTTTAGCTTGCCACTTTCAATACTTGACATATCAAGTATATCATTAATTATCTGCAAAAGATGTCTGGCTGCCACCTCTCCATTGTCTATGCAATGCATTATTTTATCAAGGTTATCACCTGAATCCTGTGCAATAGACATATAACCGATAATTGCATTAAGTGGTGTTCTTATCTCATGACTCATCTTAGACAGAAAATTACCCTTTGCCTGACTTGCCTGGGTAGCCATTGTAAGAGCCTCCTTAAGTGAATCTGCACTTTCTGAGGCATCCTTCATTGCAATACATACCATACGAATCCTGTTACGTGTAAATGCAAATCTGCTTACCTCAATAGTTCTGGAGCTCATATTCTTATTCTTGTCCAGCATTTTCATCATAAAACGCTCTGAATCAATAATATACTGTCTGTTACTTGTATTTTTCAATACCTCCGGAGACAGAAATGCATCCATTCGAGCATACTCACTTTCATCATCCATTCTGGATTTAATAAGTGAATATAACTCATCATAGGTTCCATTGCGACACAGCTGTCCTGCTGTATCATTTCCATAAAACTGCATTTTGTCCACATTTACATACAGACGTTCCTTATATACAGTGTCTGCTATGATACTTAGCCTTTTATCACGCTCCATAAATTCAATAGTATTACGCTTATTTCTGACATAGAGATACAACTCCATTGCCACCAGCAGCAGCGAAATCACCATTAGAATAAGAAAATTATGTACAAAAACCTCCTCAAATGGAATCATCATACATACCGTATTACCATTGTCATCCTGGTGCTGATATACATACTGCCAGCTGCCATCAATAAGCCTAAGTGCCAGTGCATCCTGCTCTCCAATATTTAAAATTGATTCCGAAAAGCTTTCTGTAATAACATCATCCACGGCATACAAATTATGTGCAAATCTTGTTATATCATTGCAGCTTAAAATATATCCATCCTTATCATACAACAGCAGCTCCTCGCCAGAATACTGCATTCGATTATTGGCAAGCAGTTCTTTTATTGCTGATATCTTAAGGTCCAGGTCAAAATATATTTCATCATTATACTTCATTGCTATACTCATAAGAATATATCCATCATCCTCAAAGTAAGATGGGTCAAGATATGTAACATATGGTGCTACTACAACAAGGTCTCCTGCTGCTGCCTCTGCCTGCTGATACCATGGACGTGTCGTTGGGTCATAATCCGAATAATCACCATAATTCCAGCTGTGTGCATAGCCACCCTTATATGTAAATGCGATACCATCATATACATCTGCTCCAATTGCAGCAGTGTATCTGTCCTCATTACCTTGAAGCCAGCTTTGCATATCATCAAAATCCGGATTTTCTTTTATTTTATCCTCAATTGGAATCACCATAGTCTCAAATATGCTTACATAGCTGTTAATAACAGCCTGGTAATCTGATGATACCTTTGATGTATACTGGCGGCATTCCCGATAAAGTCCATTTCTTACACTGAAAGCCACTGTAACTGTAATTGCAGCAGTACATAGCAGCTCGATTGCCAGCATTATTTTGTTATGAAATAAATGATTCTTATAATTCATCCTGTACCTCTTACATTTATTTTCTACAGTATAAAGATATTTTGCTATATAACAACTCAGCACCCACCGGTTTGGCCAGATGCTCATTCATCCCTGACTCAAGTGATTTTTCCACATCCTCATCAAAAGCATTGGCACTGACTGCCAATATCGGAACCTTTGCCGCATCCTCACGTCGGAGCGCTCTTATCTGTCTTGTTGCCTCAAGTCCGTCCATGTTAGGCATTCTTATATCCATAAGTACAACATTATAGTACCCAATATCACTCTGCATGAATTTATCAAGACCAATCTGCCCGTCATCTGCAATATCAACCTCACACCTCATACATTCCAAAACCTTGCGTTCCATATCCTGATTCATTGGATTATCTTCGCATATTAAGACTCTTATTCCGCTCAGGTCATAATCCGGCTGAGGCTTTTTTTCCCTGCTTCTGCGTTCCTGCACCGTATATTCTGAATTGATAATAATTGTAAAGGTTGTACCCTTTCCCTGATGGCTTTCACATGATATGCTTCCATCCATTAATTTCACCAGTTCACTGCATATTGCCAGCCCATTTCCACATCCTGAATATGGGGAGGTTATATCCTGATTCTCCTGTGAAAACTTGTGAAAAAGATGATTGGCAACAAAATCGCTGCTCATTCCAATTCCAGTATCAGCTACAATTAGCTTAATCGTCGCTTTTCTATCGTCAATGATATCTATATCTGAATTAATTGTAACACTTCCGCCAGGTGATGTAAATTTAATTGCATTAAAAATAACATTGAAAAGTATCTGCTGCACTCTCAATTTATCTATTAAAATACTGTATCTTCCGCCCTTAATCATTCTATAGCTGAAATTTATCTTTTTCTCCTCTGCCATCGGCTTAAAAATATCCATAGCGGAATGCATGAAATCTTTAAGACTGACATAGCTCTTCTCAAGAGTTATTCTTCCAGTCTCTATCCTTTGTACATCCAGAATATCCTGAATTATTCCGAGAAGGTATCCTGAGGCATTCTTGATTGAACTCATATTTTTGAGCAGCTGTTCATTACTAATCGTGTTATTTTCCACATTCTGAACCGTTAATGCGGCATATCCATCAATAGCATTAAGTGGTGTTCTAAGCTCATGACTCATTCTTGACAGGAAGTCTGACTTGGCTCTGTTGGCAGTGACAAGCTGATTAATATATTTTCTCTTAACCTTCGCATATATTATGAAGCAAAGGATTATAACCAGGCTGATAGCAGTTGCAATGATAAGCTGGTCTTTAATTGCATATATTCTGTCACCGGCAGTATAGGTCTGATATGGAATGTTTAAATTATCTGATACTATACTTGATATTTTTTCTGTTGGAATCAGGCTTACAGTTTTTTCAAGTATTGATAGAATCTCAAGGTCAGAACCTCTTGATGCTCCAAGTCCGATAACTGAATCAATTCTTGTATTCTCCCATTCCATCATATTCTTAAATCTTGGATTTTTTGTCTCATAATTATGTTCCCAGGTATTTAAAAATGTTATATCTGCATTACCTTTTTTCACAGCATTCATACATTCCCTGCGAGATTGATAATAATTAACCTCTGCATCCGGATAGCTAAGCTTTATACTGCTTTCAAGATAGGTTCTGTCAGCTGTAAGAGCAACTACAAGATTATCGTCATTCTCGAACTGATAGTCAGACCGAGATACTGCCACAGCTGTATAACCGGTTATGGCATTAGAGGCAAGATGGTTATCTGCATTATCCTGAGAGAATCTCAAATCCTGTGCACCTATGACAAAATCCACTGTCCCGTCATCCAGATAGCTGTAAAGCCTGTTACTGTCCTCAATTGGGTAAATCTCTATATTAAGACCTGACTGTGCCGATATTTCCTTAAGAATATCCACATATATTCCAATACAATTACCATCAGCATCTATCCCTGCCAATGGAAGACGGTCACTGTATACTCCGCACACAACAGAGTCCGTAGTCTGGATTTTCTCATTTTCTTCTCTGGTATAGGATATGGCATTATAACCCTTAATAATATTCTGATACATTGCTGATACAATATCCGGAGCGTTAATCATTGCCGAACTCATTGCCTCGTTAAGCTCACGCGTCAATTCCTCGTTGCTTGCCAGTGTGCAAAAATAAACTGGCACCTGGTCAAGTACTGCCACCAGCTTGCCGCCTTCTACATGATTAAGTGTACTGAATGCAATCAGGTCCACATCTCCATTATTAAGTGCAGCTATCTTATCTTTGGTTGAATTCAGTGAAACAGCCTCATATGTAAAACCATGTTCGCTGGCATACTCGTCCAAAATTCTGTTATTGGAGCCTATTGAAAGTCCAACCCGTGTATTATTAAAGCCCTCGTAATCATCATAAAAAATATCTGCATCATCTTTTGCAAAAAGACCTATCTGCTGATATCCGCCAATAAACTCTGAGAAGGCCATTTTGCCCTCATAATCCTCATCCGGTCCAACAGGAAACATTAAGTCAACCTTACCGTCATACAGGTTCTGAATACTTTCGTTGTAGGAACCCTCTACATACTCCAATGTCCAGTTATTAGTCCACGCCAGCTGTCTTAAATATGGAAGACATATCCCATCAGGCTCTCCATTTTCATTATAATACAGTGCATCATTCATTCCGCATGCAACACGCACAACTCTTGCTGTACGAGGCTCCTTAGCCGGTATCTGCTTAATTCCGGCTATAAGCACTGTTAAAAAAATAAATACTCCAATAATACGTTTTAAGCTTTTGTTCATAACTAATTCTCCCCTCGTATTATAAGTTTATAGACCTCAATCATAGAGGCTATAGACTTATTTTTTA
>CAYTWF010000001.1:0-121276 GCA_964441705.1 uncultured Butyrivibrio sp. | reverse complement strand
TTCCATTGCGTTTAACGATTGCATTATACCACATGAAAATGTATAATTAACACAAAACTATAATCAAAGGAATAATATTATGAAGAAAAAATTATCAGCAGTACTTTTGCTTATTATATTAGTAATTGTTACTGCATTTACAGGCTGTAAGGATAAGAATACCAGCGTTGGTGCCGACCCTTCATCAGCCACTGCTCCGGAAACCGCTGTCAGTGTACAGCCGTCAACTACAGCAGAGCCAACTACTCCGGAGATAACACCTGTAACCGTTAACCTTGTTGCTGTCGGTGACATGCTGATGCATGCCGGTGCAAGTATTCCTGCAATGCAGGCAGATGGCTCTTATAACTACGATTATCTTTTTGCCAATGTAAGAGAATCCATTGCATCAGCTGATATAGCAGTTGCTAATAATGAGGTTATTATGGCAGGCAATGAACTTGGCAATATCGGATATCCACAGTTTAATGTACGCACTGAGTTAGGTGATGCAGAGGTCAGCGCAGGCTTTGATGTAATTCTTGGTGCTACCAATCATGCAATGGACCAGAATGCCAGCGGAATAATGAACTGCGTTAACTACTGGCACTCATCCCATCCGGATACAGCCCTGCTTGGAATTCATTCATCAGCTGATGAAGCCTCTAATATTACTGTCAAAGAGGTTAACGGTATCAAAATTGCAATGCTTAACTATACATACGGACTTAATGGATTTGAAGTTCCTCAGGATATGAGCTACGCAGTTGACCTTATGAATGACAGCACAGCCGATAAAATAGCCGGTGATATTGCGAAAGCAAAGGATTTAGCAGATTTTGTAATTGTATATCCTCACTGGGGGACTGAATATAACCTGGGAACAAGTGATGAACAGAATAAATGGGCTCAGTTTTTTGCAGACCATGATGTAGACCTTGTTATAGGAACACATCCTCACGTTGTGGAGCCTGTTCAATACGTTACAGGTTCAAGCGGACACCAGACTCTTGTGTATTACTCGCTGGGCAACTATGTATCTATCCAGTACTATAATTTCTCCATGCTTGGAGGAATGGCTCAGGTTGCAATCACAAAGGATTCCTCCGGAACTTATATATCCTCCTATGATATGAAGTTTCTGGTAACCCATTACACACCTGGAAGAACAGCAGTTACCACCTATTTTCTCGATAATTACACAGATGAGCTTGCTGCTGCCCATGCAATTCACACAGAACCACCTGAAAAATATAACGACATTAACCAGACCTATCCATTTACTGTAGCCGGTCTTAAGTCACTGGCTGAGCAGATTTGTCCAGACCTTGCAGATTATTAAGAATATTAAAAACACAGGCTGCCAGAATCAGGTTTTATTGATTCCGGCAGCCTTAATAGAATAGCTGGCAAATATTTATTTAGAACACACTACACAATTACGTCCATGCTCTTTTGCATAATAAAGCTTCCCGTCCGCACCCCGAAGCACTGTTTCAAGCGGTCTTCCATATCCATTAGTTACACCAAAGGACATTGTAATTTTTATAGTTTCATTATCATATACTATGTGATTATTTTCTATCCGTTTAATAAGTTCGTTAAGAATCAATTCAGCGTCTACAGCTTCCATTCTTTCAAACACAAGCAAAAATTCCTCTCCTCCCCATCTTGCCGCAAAGCCTTTTCCAACCATACAATCCTTAAGCGTCGATGCGATATCATTTAATACCTTATCACCTGCATCATGTCCATAGGTATCATTTACTTTTTTAAAATAATCAATATCCCCAATAGCAACTGCAAAAGGCATTCCACTGTCATTCGCCTTATCCCATATCTGCTCAAGACTTGTTTTGGCATATCGGCGGTTATATAATCCAGTCAGCGTATCTGTTTCAACAAGACGACGGATGGATTTCTGCATATCTGTTGCCGCAACAGCCATCTGTCCCAATTCATCATTGCGATTACGAATACTGGCGTCAATAGAGGTACTTAAATTGCCTTTTTCAACAGTCATGATAAAGCTTTTTATCTGGTCAAAAATACCAATTATTCTGGTAGAATATCTGATAAGAATAAATCCGGCCACAAGCATACCTGCAAGAGTAATAGCAAAAATAGGCATTACCGAACGTCTTATAAGGCTGTTAACCTGTTCTGCCGGCTTAGCAATTGCAATTATTCCTGCTACTGTACCATCAGAGTTATGTAATGGAAGATAATAAGCAAAATATCTCTCACCGTCAACATATACCTTGGAATAAAAGCCTTCCTGGTCTCCCTTAAGCACATCATTCCCAATTGCGTAGTTAACTGAGGTTCCTGCAAGAGACATGCCCTCATTATCACTGAGAGTTGATATCATTCTGACTTCACCAGCGAAAACAGAAATTTCCGTATTGGTATCTTCTGATACACATCGAATATAATCATCCTTCAGAAAATACTCGCCCTTATACAATGCTGCCAGCTTATCAGACTGAACTACCTGATAATTGCCGGGGTACATAGTGTCATATGTATTAGTAATTGTATAAGCTATATTCTCAAGTCCATCCTGTACCTCTTGATATACCATTCTGGTCATTTTTTGAGATGTAAAAAGAGAAATAGCTATTCCAAGAAGCATAATTGATACTGAAGTTATAGTAAGAATGGAAGTCCGCAGACTTCCATTACGTTTTATTGGCAGTGACATAGGCTCACTCCTCCCCAGACTTACTGTTATGAAGTCTCGGCTTATATTTAGAATACATAAACATCTGTTCCGAATATATTCCTGTATACCCGGACGCTGCAAAACTGACTGCAGTTGCAATAAGAATATATGGTACACAGTTAAATCCGAAAAGCTCAAAGCTGATTAGCATTGCAGTTATTGGACAGTTAGTTATTCCACAAAACATTGCCGTCATTCCCATAGCTGCACACAGTGAAGGATTAAGACCGGCAATATGTCCAAATACACATCCAAACGTAGCTCCTACATAAAATGCCGGAACAATCTCACCACCTTTAAAGCCTGCACCAAGTATTAATGCTGTTAGAAACAATTTGAGAGCAAATGCATAAGGAACTGCCTCGCCTTCTATAACAGCTCTGTCAATTACATCTATTCCCGCACCATAGTAGTCTGTACTTCTTGTAAGTGCTGTAATTCCAATAAATACTGCTGCAGCAACTATTATTCTGACAAACTTATTCTTAAAAAGTTTTCCCAACAGCTTTTTAACATACTTCATTGCAAGACAAAAAGCTATACTTAAAAAAGCACATAAAACCGCAAGTAAAAGTGACTTAAGTGCAATCGGGATATCCATGGACGGCACATTTATAAGCGGAAAGCTTTCAGGCGAAATACCAAGTGTAGCTGAAAAATTACTCGCCACAAGCGCTGCTGCAATACATGGAAGAAATGATGAATAATACATCACACCAACAGTAATTGCCTCAATTGGGAATATTGCCGCCGCCATAGGTGTTCCAAACAGTGCAGAAAATGCTGCGCTCATACCGCACATTATCATTACCTTTCTGTCCTGTTCATCAAACCTGAACCATTTGCCCAGCTGATTTCCAATGCTTCCGCCAAGCTGGAGAGCAGCACCCTCACGACCTGCAGAACCACCAAAAAGGTGGGTTACAACTGTTCCAACAAATATGGATGGAGCCATTTTAATTGGAATATCTGCATTTCTAGATACCGATGCTATAACCAGATTCGTTCCTTTATCATCATCATTTTTCAGGAGCTTATAGAAAGCCACAATTATTATGCCACCTAGCGGAAGCAGATACACAAGCCAGCTGTATTTTCCTCTAAGTGCTGTAACATGGGATAAAGCATAGGAAAACAATGTGCTTACAGCACCTACAACCAGTCCTACAATTATTCCCATTATGAGCCACTTAAGTACTACCAGCAGTCTTCTTCCAATGCGGGTCATTTTATTTTTAATGCTGTCATTCTCTGCTGTCATTCTATAACCTCGTATATTAATTATTTATTTGTCATATTTATCCTTCAAATCGTTAATACCCTCATCCCCAAAGGTTTCAAGTGGCTTATCCAGAATTCTTTCAAGGTCTTCCTGTTCCTTATTTTTCTGCTTGGTTCGTGCCTTCCACCATTTGATTAAAAGAACAACAATTATTACGGCTGCAATAATCGCAACAATTATTATGACTACATAGCGCATATGAATTGGTCCCTGCATAATAGCATCACCAGATGCACTAAATGTCTTGGCAAAAAACTCCTCTATAGTAAGTCCGCTTACATCATAATAGTGTGCCCAGTTAGCATCAAAAATTTCTTTTGCTTCTGTATCGAGGACCGTCTCTGCGGATTTACCTACAAGGTAATACACATCTCCTTCTACAAGGTCAGGATTATCACCCTCACAGGAAAAATAGCATACAAGGAAATGACCTTCCTTGTCAAAAAGCTCATCATACTTAGCCTCTGCATAAGCCTCCTGCTCCTCATCATTCATAGTTCCATCAGAGTCAACAAGGCATAAGAATGGCTGCACACCAGTCTTTTCATAAAAATGTTCCAGTCCATTAATCAAGGTGCTTTTATGGTCTATCCATCCCAAATCATCCTCGTACCAGTCGTTGTTATAATCAACCAAAGAGCTTTCGAGCTTTTCTCTCTTCTCTGTGCTTCTCACGGTTGAGGAACCTGAAAAACCATTACATCCAACACATGATAGCATTCCCATATTGGCAAGTACTACTACAACAATGAAAAATACTATTATAAAAGCAGCAATTGAGCTTCCGCATCCGCCACTACTTCTTCGTCCGCCTCCATAATACCTCCTTGGCGGTCTTCCATATGGTCCGTGATGAGGTCCTCCATATCCCGGTCTTGGTCCTCCCGGTCTTGGTCCACTATGTCCGCTGGAATGAGAGCCTCCTCCGAAGCCTCCACGGCCACCGCTTCCGCTGCTAAAATGTCCTCCCGAGCGGCTTCCACCGCCGCTAAAATGTCCTCCTGAGTGGCTTCCGCCACCGCCTCCGCCTCTTGCCATATTTTTTTCCTCCTGTATTAATTAAAGATATTTTTCCATAAAAAGCTGGTATGGAATAGGCTTATCATGAAGATAACCCTGCACAGCATTGCATCCACACTCATGGACGATAGCCTCTTCCTCTCTGCTCTCAATTCCTTCACATATAACATCAAAATTAACATCCTTAAAGGTTGTTACAAGGCTTTTCATAATAGTACGTCCCATCGGAGCTCCAAGGCTGTTAAGCACAAAGCCCCTGTCAAACTCAATTATATCAATCGGAATCTTTCCAAGCATATACAAAGAATTATAGCCTGAACCAAAATCATCCATGCTTATTTTATATCCCTTTTTCCGCAAAAAATCAATCTGTTGTGTGATAAGAGACAAATTTTCACAAAAGATTGTTTCCGTAAGTTCAAATTCAAAATACTCCTTTGGCACTCCTGATTCCGTTATCCTGTTATCAATCTTACGAATAAAATCATTCTCCCAGAAATCCATGCGGGACAAATTCATTGATATTACCGTAAGCCGACGCCCCTGCTCCATAAGTTCCTTCTGAATATCTATTATCTTGTAAATTACATACCTGTCCAGCTTGGATATCAGCCCTGAATTCTCAAGAATGTCAACATATACACCTGGTGAAATAATCCTGCCATCTGCATCCTCAATTCTTGACAACGCCTCTGCACCAATTAGCTCCTGGGTGTCAATAGAAAATTTAGGCTGCAGATACACTTTAATTCTTTCATTCTCCAATGCTGAAAAAAACATTGGAATTACCCCGGCATCTGATTCTGTCTTAATTCTCATATCCTCTGAATAAAATGCTATGGTAACTGCATAATTAACCTTAATGCTTCGTCTGGCATACTGTGCTTTATCAATCATGTTGCCAATAGTCTCATTCCTGTCTTCAACAAAATACACTCCCGTGTACATTCTGATACGTGCAAGAGGAAATTCCTTATTAACCTCTGCACTAAAGCATCTGTTCATAGTATCGTATTTATCACTAAATGAAGCAATATCCATACTACAGCCTTCAATAAGCATAATAATATGGTCAACATATATTCTGCACGCAATAATATAATCACCATTATTATAGCAGTATGTATTAACGCATCTTTTAATCAGTCTGTCACCCTCATCAAACCCATACATCTGATTAAAATATTTAAAATTGCTTATATCTATAGACATAATAACAGGTGTAACTAATTTATCTTTGATCATCTGCACAGCAGTACTTTTAAAGAACTCCTGATAAGGCAGTCCTGTAAGGCTTTCAGTGCATGTTTCCTCTAATGTCATCTCATCCTCCATAAATACACATTATGGCATATTTCCATAATAAGTGAATTCTATCACATCACTATGCCATAGTAAAATATTTATTTTCTATAAATAAAAATAACCCATATATACCTGTTCAGCATATATGGGTAAAAATCAATTTTTTTTTAGGTATTTATCTTCAAAAAGACCAATCTCAAGGGGCCGGTCATATAAGAAGCCCTGAGCATTATCGCATCCACACTCAAACACCATCTTCTCATCATCTCTGGTCTCAATTCCTTCACAGATGACATTGTAATTAATTTTTCTGAATACCTTAATCAGACTTTGGAAAATCTGATAGCTGGTATCATTAGAAATGCTGCTCTTGACAAAACCTTTATCAAATTTGATGACATCAACCGGTAACAGTCCCAATGAATTAAGTGTACTGTAGCCAACGCCAAAATCATCCATACTTACCTTAAAGCCATAGGCTCTCAGCTTGCTTATCTCATTGATAATTAAATCTGCCTCTGCAAAAAACAAAGATTCTGTCAATTCAAATTCTATGTATTCAATAGGAATGTTATATCTAAGAAAATCCGTATAAATCGTATCGGCAACATCCTTAGTATAAAAATGCATTCTGGAAAGATTAATTGATATCGGTACCAGTCTGCAGCCCTTATCAATCCATTCCCTTATGGCAATAAAAACCTTATGCATAACATATCTGTCAAGGTCAACTACCTTGCCGCTGTTCTCAAGCACCGGAATAAATACATCCGGCATCATAAGCTGTCCATCTTCATCATATATACGGCTAAGTGCCTCTGCACCATTAATTGTATGCGAGGTTATATCAATCTTAGGCTGCATATATATCTTAATGCGGTCTGATTGCAACGCAGAATCAAAGGCTGCCAGAATCTTGGCATCCTCCTCCTTGCGTCCCATCATATCGTCTGAAAACAACACGCTGGTTACACAATAATTGCCTTTGGATACTCTTCTTGCAATATTGGCTTTATCAATACTATAAAGAAGATCCTCATCAGCATCATTAAGGAAATAAAGTCCATTATTAAGATGGAGTGTAACTGAAGGAAACTTGCGTGAATTCTTACGTACAAATTCGTTGCTGTAGCCCTCTACCATCATTGTAAAATTCGACTTATTGCCATCATATCGAAATAAACTTATAACATGGTCAGAGTGGGTACGACATGCTACTATATTATTCATGCTGTCTCCAGTGACAATGTCTATAAGGCTTTTCAATAACTCATTAGCTCTTGCATAACCATATATTCTGTTAATGTACTTAAAATTACTGATATCTGTAGATACCAGAACATACTCATTCGGTTCAAAATCAGAGCCAAGTTCATTCTTAACTCTGCTGATAAAGCTGTCATAGAACGGTAAGCCGGTAACAATATCATGTTCGTTCTGTATTCTGTCCATGCTGCACTCCTAAGTAAATACCCGTATTATTCCCCAATAATATCTATACTTATCGAATCCATGATATCATAAATCTGACATTGTGTCATTAGCTAATAGTACCTATTTTTCCTCTAATAATTCAGCAGATTTATTATTTTTCTTATTGTCCGCTATCGTCCTTGTCCCCAGCTTAATGACCTGCCCGACAATTCCCCTTACCATCTTTTTGGTTGTTTTGTCAAGACCCTTATATGACTTGAAAATGGTGTTCATGGACGCCCACATATCCGAGGTAAGTCCAGTTACTGTATCCGAGCCACTTCTTAATACCTTAAAGACAATTTCAATAAAAAGCTCCCGTTCCTCCTGGCTAATCTCATTAACCCAGGCTTTAATTGCTTTTGCAAGAATAATACTGCTGTTCTTAAATTTCTCCTGATACACAAAGCTCTTTCCAAGTACCTCCCAGGTAACTGCCTTGTGCTGCATAAGTCCTTTTTCCACGCTTAATACAACCTTACAGTTCTCCTCATGGTACATAATCATTCCAACAACAGAGCCCTGTGGCATATAAGACTGTATTTTGTCAATGGTTTCAGTATATTCTTCGCTCTGAATCACATCAAGTAAAAAACCAGGTCCGTCATAATTATATACCTTAATCAAACGTGACTTGTATTGTTCATTAAGATATATAGAGGAATACATTGCCAGGTTGCCACCCTTAGAATGTCCGCCCACATATATTTGGCCTGAAAAATATCTAAAGGTCAGGTCCAGATAACGCTCTGCCTCAATCTGGGATGCTACAGGTGTCATATAGCAGGCCTTAAAATCCTCTTCCCACCCAGCAAGAGTGTCATCAGTTCCTCTAAAATTAACAAACCATGTATCAGCCGTCACTTCAACTGTTACGGCTGCAAACTGCTTGGCTATCATCGGGTCATATTTAGCAACATAGTTATTAACCTTCATGTTCATGTATCTTGGAGCCGTCATCATTCGTCTGAGAAGCTCTGAACAGTTTTGAATAAGCTCAGGTGTCTTTTCAAGCATTTTTCTGGTATTTTTTTCAAAATACCTGCGACCTGCCTGAGCAATAGTAATGTCATTGTTCCATCCATCACCTATAATGCCTTCAAATGGCAGGTACGCAAACTGAGATAAAATAAGGCCATCCACCTCATTAATTCCATCGACCTCTACAGGCACGTCACCTCTCCAATCAAGATAATCCATAATATTAGCCATAAAAGCTTCCTCCTCTGCTTATAAAAGCAATGCCGCTATCAGCCCCAGCACAAACATATGCGCCGGATAAAAAATATAGAAAAAATATTTAGGCATACTGCCCTTTTGTCCATTGTAAAAGTGAATCAGGATAAATGACAATGGCGCGAATACCTCACGGACACCGCCGCCAAGCCACAGAACAATTGTACCTGAAATATATAACACTGCTTCATCATATCTTGCGAAATACATAAATGTAACAAGCAAAATACATTTCCATGAATAATCGGTTTTAAGCCCATATGCTGCTGCCATCCCCAGCGTTACAATTACGAATGTCAAAAGCATTCCCTTCCATCCATGATTAACCAACTTGGAGCACCCATACAGAACCAGTAGTGCAATTACGAATGTAAGCATAACGTTGCTTCTTTCCGGATACAGCACTGTCCGATTGAGCATAAGATTAAACGGAATCTCCGAAATAACAGCAAATCCAGCCATTCTGATAAAATAGCGTTTAAACGAGCTTGTATGAATAAAGCCCTGCACAATACAAAAGCAGAACAATGGAAATGAAATCCGGCCAACCGTTCTCAGTATACTAAAGGCCTGCACAGAAATATTTTCCTGCAAAATTACACCAATGTGGTCTATAAGCATTGTAATTACCGCAATTAACTTGATAACAGAACTGTTAATGCCCTTGTCTCGCAATTTTTTCCCACCTTTCTGATTTTTTCATTGTAACACAATTAACATATATGTGCTATAATTCATTCCATGAAAGGGGCAATATTATGTACACTTACGAAACTCACCTTCACACCTGTGAAGCAAGCAAATGCGCATCTACTCATGCAGCCCAATATCCTGCATTCTATAAGACTCTGGGCTATTCAGGCATATTTATTACAGACCATTTTTTTAACGGAAATACCTGCATACCACAATACGACAGCTGGGAACGCCGTGTTAATGAATTCTGTCTTGGCTATGAATACGCAAAAACAGCCGGTGATGCCATTGATTTTCCTGTTTTTTTTGGATGGGAAGCTAATTATGAGGGCGATGAATATCTGATATATGGACTGGATAAGGAATGGCTGATGAATCATCCTGATATACTATCCTACAGCAGAACCAAACAATATGATGTGATTAAGGCAGATGGTGGTCTGGTGGTTCAGGCTCACCCCTTCAGAGTAAGAAATTATCTTAATACAATACGTCTTAATCCTGAGACCTGTGACGCAATGGAGGGCTATAATTCTTTCAATTACCCGTATAATAACCATAATGCTGAAAAATACTGCATCCAAAATAACATATACATGACTGCCGGTTCCGACCTGCATAAAATAGGAACTATTGAGCCTACCGGTCTTTACGGTATGGACTTTGACAAGCATTTAACAAGCTCCAGAGATTATGTTAACGCAATACTTTCACATCAGGGACGTATGCATGTTCCAGCCTCTGACCGCAGTATTGCCGGGCCTATAGAACCAGGGCTCCCTGTAGTTGTTAACCACAGAGAGCCCCAATAGGCTTATTATTCTGTTCTTTTTGCTCCATAATAGATTATTGCAAGCATTCCAGGACCTGTATGAGCACCAATAATAGGACTTAGCATTGTTGTTCTTACAGTAAGCTCCGGATGCTTCTCCAGCAAGGTTTTCTTAACCTCCTGTGCATCTCCCATACAATCGGCGCAGCTAATATATACCGTATTATCAATAGAAGGGTCCCTGTCCTTCTCAAATCTTTCAATCATGGCCTTAATTGCCAGCTTGCTTCCTCTCTTCTTATCAATGGTCTCAAGCTTACCAATTGGATTAATTCTAAGAATAGGCTTAATATTAAGTGCTGTACCTACAATGGCTGTTGTTGCTGACACCCTTCCACCTCTCTTAAGGTACATAAGGTCCTCAACCATGAACCAGTGAATTACATTAGTAGTATGTTCCCTAAGCCATGCCGCATTATCCTTAAGATTCATTCCTGCATCCCTGTTCTTAAATGCAGATTCAATAAGAAGTCCCATTCCTCCAGTTGCAGAAAGGGAATCTACAATCTCAATCTCTGCCTCAGGGTAATCCTCCTTAATATTATGTGCTGCCAAAAGTGCTGATTCATATGTATTGCTTAATCCGCTTGATAATGACAGGTACAAAATAGCATTGCCTTCCTTAACAAGTGGTTCAAATACTTCCATATAATGCATCGGTGTTATCTGACTGGTCTGTGTCTTAACCTTTTCTCTAAGCTTCTGATAATAATTATGCATCATCTCGTCAGATTCAGGTCTCTCGCAATGAAAGGTATCCTCTCCTAATACATATTCCATTGGGATATATCTAACATCATGTGTTTGTGCAAATTCTACGTCAATGTCTAATGATACGTCTGAAAAAATTAAATACTCCATCTTATCCTCCGTCAGTTCTGATTTCGGCATAGTGACAGCCGTATTGGTATATTAACATATTGATACAAAAATATCAATCTGTTATATTTACTAACATAATCTTTTTTATGTTAAGTGTCTGTTTTCTTCTATTCCTCTTATCATAAGGTATATCATTTCATGAGTTGGCACATTAACGTCATACTTACCAGCAAGCTTAATAATGCTTCCTGTCAGCGTATCAATCTCTGTTTTTTTGCCTTTTTCAATATCCTGCAGCGTAGATGAACGATGTCTGGCTGCTGCCGGAATAAGGTGGCTGTAAAATTCCTCTGCATATTCTCCTGCCGAACCCCAAAATGTTGAATAACCTGCAGCCTCCATAACCTGATAGGTCTCTGTAATCAACCTTGTCATAATAAGCTTGGCACTCTCTGACTCCGCCAGTGCTCCATATGGCACATTAAGAATTGCTCCCAGAGGGTTAAGTGTGGTGTTAAAAAGCATTTTGCTCCACATTGCCTTCGTAAAAGTCTCTGATATCTCTGCAGGAATACCGCCTTTATTAAGAGCATCCTCTATCGGTCTTATGCACTCTGTACTACAGCCAAAAAGAGACCCCATCATCATAGGTGCCGTCTCTACTGTGACTTTACTAAGCCCAGGTGTAACTCTTTCAAATCCGATACTTATTCCTGAATTGAATACCTGTTCCTTATTAAAATATCTTGTATATTCCTCTGCAATTCCCCATCCATTCTGAAAAATAATTATTCTGCAGTCCTTTGACATAATTCTTCTATTATCATTAAGACTTTCAGCAATCTGTGGATTAGCAAGTGTTTTGGCACTCACTATTATATAGTCATACTCATTTTCGATTTCCTGATAATCCTCATAAATTCCAATTGCTCCCGGCCCAAGCTGCACATCTCCATATATTCCTGTTCTGCCCGCTCC
Organism: uncultured Butyrivibrio sp.; assembly: GCA_964441705.1. GTDB lineage: Bacteria > Bacillota > Clostridia > Lachnospirales > Lachnospiraceae > Eshraghiella. The sequence continues at coordinate 108,928 of CAYTWF010000001.1, read as the reverse complement.
GTGCTCTCTTATATATTCACCGGTGTTATGTCTTGCAATCATATCAACCTCTGCTCCCTGATTCTTAAGGGATACAGCAATTGCCACGCCTACAGCTCCGGCACCAATTATAAGTACTCTCATCTTATTCGCTTCCTTTTAGTTATTTACTGGTTAGTATATCACTTTTGCCAACAGCTGTACATCATAAGCTTGCTTACGTGGGTCTCAGGCGCAGGATTTTCTCGTGAGACCCAGTGTTCTTCGCTGTCGTGGGGCACAGGAGCAATATTCTCTCGTGAGACCCGGGGTTCTTCGCTGTCGTGGGTCTCAGGTGCAATATTCTCTCGTGAGACCCAGGGTTCTTCGCTGTCGTGGGTCTCAGCTGCAATATTCTCTCGTGAGACCCATTGTTCTTCGCTGTCGTGGGTCTCAGCTGTAACATCCTATCGTGAGGCCCATTGTTCTTCGCTGTCATGGGTCTCATAAGCTTGCTTCCTCGTGCCTGACCCAAGCTATGGCGTTCCGTGGGTCTCAGGTGCAATATACTTCCGTGAGGCCCATTGTTCTTCGCTGTCGTGGGTCTCAGCTGTAACATCCTATCGTGAGACCCATTGCTCTTCGCTGTCGTGGGTCTCAGCTGCAATATTCTCTCGTGAGACCCGGGGTTCTTCGCTGTCGTGGGTCTCAGCTGCAATATTCTTCCGTGAGACCCATTGTTCTTCGCTGTCGTGGGTCTCAGTTGCATTATCATCTCGTGTGACCCAGTGGGCTCGTTCATGTCCAAAAAGGCTCCTCAATTGAGGAGCCTTTTTGGACATAAAATAAGCGCGAGACGGGAGTCGAACCCGCGACCTTCTCCTTGGCAAGGAGACGCTCCACCACTGAGCCACTCGCGCATTTACAATACATATTGTGTCAGTTATTTCTGACGCAATATGTACTATACAGTATTGATAAGTTTTTGTCAATAATTTTTATTTAAATTCTGAAAAAGTATCTATAATGAGCTGATACAGCTTCTGGACCGCCGGTACACTCCTTGATGGGTCACTTGCGGCAACTCCAACCACCCTGTAATATTCCGGTTCAATTGGATATATATCAACATCTACATTAAAAGACTGAATAAGCATCTGTGGAAGAATACATACACCAAAGCCTGCCTGAACCATTGTTAGTATAGAAAGGTCATCAATAACATGGCAGGTAGATTTGGCAGCAAAGCCATACTGGTTAAAAAGCATCTGGCTGTCCGCATCACAATTCTCCATTGGTTGGATGAACTGGCAGTCCTTAAGCTCCGGCATGGTTATATAGCCCTGATTAATTGTCTTGAAATTCTTAGGAACAACCGCCATAAGTCTATCCTTATATAAAGGCTCAATAGGAATGTTTCCTGCACTTGATACCGATATAAATCCAATATCTATATCCCCATTATCAATCCATGCAGCCACATCTGCATATGTTCCCTGAAAAAGTTCAATTTCTATACCTGGATATTTCTCATGAAATACCTTAACCAGCTTGGGAATCCAGCTGGTACACACACTGTTAAAGCAGCCCACCTTAACAAGTCCACGCTGAAAGCCCTTAAGGTCTGCAACAGCCTGAGCCATTGTGTCCTCACTGGCAAGAATCTGCCTTACATAGGGAATCAGAATCTCTGCATCCGCTGTGAGGCTTATTTTATTTTTTTTTCGGAAAAATAACGGGAAGCCTAACTCCTCCTCCATGCTGCTGATACAATGGCTCACAGCTGAAGGGGTAAGATTAAGAATATCCGCTGCCTTTCTGAAGCTCATCTGCTCCATAGTTGTCATAAATACCTTATAAGAAAACAATGTCATAGCCACATCTCCACGAGTTGAATTATTTTCATTGATAGCATGAAAATAATGAATTTTACTATTTACTGGTTATAGGTTATTATAGAGATATGAAACGACGTGAAATGCTACTGAGCATCGCATTTCTTGTCATAGAAATAGTTTCTATCTCCTGACACAAAGGACCCAGCTGCATGGGTTCTTTGTTTTTTTATACCAAATTTCATTATACTTAAATTAATAAGGTTTTACAACCCCAAAAAATATTTAGATATAGTAATACCACGCCTGCAGCTAATAATCGCAGGCGTGGTTCTTATATCCTGTTAAATCAGGCTCTTATAAAGTTCTGTAATCTCCTCTACGCTTGTCTCACGTGGATTACCTGGTCTGCAGGCATCATCATATGCTGACTGTGCAAGGAATGGTATATCCTCTTCCTTAACAATATCCTTAAGGTCTGCTGGAATTCCAACGTCCTGTGAAAGCTTCTTGACAGCATCAATTGCAGCCCTTCTGTATTCCTCCTGACTCATTGAATCAACGCCCGCAACACCCATTGCTCTGGCTATCTCTCGATATTTTTCTCCAGTTGCCGGTGCATTGTATTCCATAACGGTAGGAAGGATAATCGCATTGGCAACACCATGTGGTGTATCGTAAAGTGCTCCAAGTGGATGAGCCATAGAATGTACAATACCAAGACCTACATTGGAAAATCCCATTCCGGCTACATACTGACCAAGTGCCATTCCTTCTCTTCCCTCAGGAGTGTTGTCTACTGCTGCTCTGAGACTCCTTGCAATTATCTCAATTGCCTTAATATGGAACATGTCTGACAGTTCCCATGCTCCAGCAGTAATATATCCTTCAATTGCATGTGTAAGCGCATCCATACCAGTTGCTGCAGTAAGTCCCTTAGGCATAGTTGCCATCATTTCAGGATCAACAAATGCTACCACTGGAATATCCTTAGGGTCTACACATACCATCTTACGATGTTTTTTATCATCTGTAATTACGTAGTTAATTGTTACCTCTGCAGCTGTACCTGCTGTTGTAGGCACTGCAAATGTAGTTACTGCTTTGCAGGTAGTTGGTGCAACGCCCTCAAGGCTTACTACGTCAGCAAAGTCAGGATTATTAATGATTATTCCAATTCCTTTGGCTGTGTCCATGGAAGAACCACCGCCAATTGCAATGATATAATCTGCTCCTGCTGCCTTAAAAGCCTCAACTCCTGACTGCACATTCTCAATTGTTGGATTAGGCTTAATATTGGAATACAGCTCATAAGCAAGTCCTGCTCCGTCCAGTACATTTAGAACCTTAGCGGTTACGCCGAACTTAACCAAATCAGGATCTGAACATACTAATGCTTTCTTAAGGCCTCTTCCCTTTGCTTCATCTGCGATGCTGTTAATTGCACCCGCTCCGTGATAAGATGTTTCGTTCAAAATAAATCTGTTTGCCATTATTTATGTCTCCTTTACCTGTTATTTTTTTAACCCTTCATTGGATATTATAGCATCATTGAGGAGTATATACTAATTAAAAAATTATAAACTTAATGGTTAATTACACCGTATAAAGCAATAAAAAGAACAATAAACGGAAGTACCCAGGTAAGATAAAAACGCAGTCCCTTAGGTACTCTTATTCCTTTGCCGGTGTTTGCCTCTAAAAGATAATTGTCAAATCCCCAGCCCTTTTTGGATACGCAGAAGAGCAGAATCACGAGGCTTCCAAAAGGAAGCAGGATTGTACTGACAATAAAATCCTCCAGGTCAAGAATTGTTGAACCCGCACCGAAAGGTGTAATTTTGCTTAGAAGATTAAAGCCCAGTGCACACGGAACACTGCATACCGCAATAATGAGGAAGTTAACAATGCTTGCTTTAGTACGGGAGCATTTCAGCCATTCCATATTGCAGGCAAGAATGTTTTCAAGCACAGCAATAACTGTTGAAAGCGCCGCAAAGGTCATAAATATAAAGAACAGACTTCCCCATATACGTCCGCCTGCCATATTTTCAAATACCTTTGGAAGCGTTACAAAAATAAGACTTGGTCCGCTGTCAGTTGCAACATTAAAGGAAAAGCATGCAGGAAAAATAATGAGACCTGACATAATTGCAACAAAGGTATCAAGCAATGTTATCTGAACGCTCTCACTTAACATGCTTCTATCCTTTCCAATATAGCTTCCAAATATCATCATTGAGCCCATTCCCAGACTCAGTGTAAAAAAGCTTTGATTCATAGCCGCAATAATTGTATTCCAAAGTCCAACTTCTTTTACCCTGTTAAAATCAGGCACAAGATAATATCTCAGCCCATTTGCTGCACCATCAAGAGTCAGGCTGTGAATTCCGAGTATTACAATAAGCGCCAAAAGTGCCAGCATCATCCACTTGGTCACCTTTTCCACACCATTTTGAAGACCAAGACTACATACAACTGCGGCAATAATTACAATAATAAGCATCCATATCACCATGGTTGAAGGCTGTGACTGAATCTGGTCAAAAAGAGCCTTACTATCCGTAACACCGTTCATCTGTCCTGTTATATATTTTATACAATATCCAATCATCCAGCCGGCAACTGTTGTATAATAGAATAACAGCATGTAATTGCCAATCATTCCAAAATATCCATGAATGTGCCATTTATGTCCAGGCTTCTCCAACTGCTTGTAGGAGCGCATAATGCTTGATTTGCCGGCTCTGCCCATTGAGAGTTCCATTGTCAGTATAGGTATTCCAACAATTGCAAGGAAAATAAGGTAAAAAAGCACAAAAACGCCCCCACCATAATATCCTGCAACATAGGGAAATCTCCACACATTACCAATTCCAATTGCACAGCCTGCACTAATTAATATAAAGCCCAGTCGGCTTCCAAATTTTTCTCTTTCCATAGCTTATCCATTTCTAATATATTTTTCTTTTCAGCATATCCAATTCTTCCATTGCAATACAGTTAGGAATTGAACCGCGACTTATTTTATCATAACAATCATCAAAGTCAAACCATTTTACAGCAGAAAACTCTTCCTTTTGCAGGTAAAACTCCTTGGGTTCCATATCTCTCCATATAATGTAAACATTGCTGTATTGATTATCGAGGAATTTTTTTCCATAAAAAACATTGGATGAAGAGAAATGACGCTGACCACAATATAAAAATTCAGCCCCTTCAGCATCTATCCCCAGCTCCTCCTTAAGCTCCCTTACTGCTGACTCTACATAATCCGAACCGGCAGGTATATGTCCTGCACTGGAAATATCATAACATCCAGGGTGGGAATCCTTATCGTCACTTCGTTTTTGCAAAAGAACCTGCAGCACTCCATTCTTTCTTCTGAAAATCCACACATGGGAGGTGCGGTGTGGGATGCCCTCTTCATGAGCTCTGGAGCGCTCAACAATTTCTCCGGTTGGCTCCCCGCTGTTATTAACTACATCAAGATATTCCATTGCTTTTCTCCTACCTGTAAGCACTTTTTTATTTTGTTTTATTCCTTAGTTGTGCTATAATAAGTATACATAATTTACGTGTTTTTGTCGATATATCATGTATCATACTATGGGGAGATGATTATATGAGCAGAATTACAATTCATGCATCCATGTCGTTGCAAAATATCGGTTCAGGTATTAATGCCCATAACCTATATTCCAGATATGACGCACTTAACAATAAGAATAACCGACTTTCCAAGGACAAAAGCTTATCAGCAGATTTTCGTCTTAAGCAGCAGGACACCCTTATGAATCAGATGAATGATATATGTAAGAAGATTGAGGATATCAGCCGCAAAGACAGGTCCCATAAGAAGGCTGATTACTACCATGACCGACGAGAACAGCTTAACAGCACTATGGATTCTGATGAAGCAGAGCAGCTTCTCCGTCTGGAAAAGCTTACCTCAATGACTGCGGATATCCAGCAGGCAGAAAAGCTGCAGGAGTATGATGCTCCTGAAGATATCAGTGCAGATATTCAGGCACAGCTTGAGGATGACGCCGACAGTGCTGCCACTCCTGACAACCAGTATACAGAAGACTTATTACAGCCTGTTTTTGAACGAAAGGGACATTATATAGACCAGCATCTATAATTGAGGAGGTAGTATATATGGATAATAAATTCATTGCAATTGGACGTGAGTATGGAAGCGGTGGTCACAAGGTTGGTGAGCTGCTATCCAACAGGCTGAAGCTCAGCTATTTTGACAAAGAGCTTATATCTCTTGCCGCACAGAAGGGGGATATTAACCCACAGCACCTTGAACCATTTGATGAGAAGAAGGCCAATCCTCTGTTCAACACCATGAATTATTATGGCAATGCAGAGGTTGCCAAGGGTGTTCCAATGGTTGATACCCTTTTTACCCTGCAGTCAGAGACGATTCTTGATATTGCTCAGAAGGAATCAGCTATTTTTGTAGGGCGCTGTGCTGACCAGGTACTCCGCTCCAACGATTTCAAGGTACTTAGTGTGTTTATATCAGCTCCATTTGATGAAAGAGTAATGCGCACTGCTCTACTTGAAGATATGGACCAGAAAGAGGTCGTCCTAATCACACGCAAGAAGGACAAGGACAGACGCAAATATTACGAAGCTCATACCGACAGGACCTGGGGAGTCCCTGAAAGCTATGATATGTTTTTCGACACATCCACTACAGATATTAACAGAATCGTTGATATGATCGCCGAAAGATACAACGAACTGTAAGTCATTATGATAACGGAGGTCAGTTGATTTAATGTATAATAAGAAAAAAATAGGTGTTTTTATATCACACCTTATGGGTGATTTTCAGAAAAATGTATGTCAGGGAATTATGGACACTGCATTAAAATACGGTTATAACTCAGAAGTATTTGAATTTATGGATGGTGAAGATTTAGGTTCCAGTGACCTTAATGAATCTGCCATTCTGGAGACATTGGATTTTGATAATTTCAAAGGTATTATTTTCGCATTTGACACCTTTGTATCCGATGCACTCCGTCAGCACATATATGACATACTGCATGAAAGGTGCCATTGCCATATTGTTCAGATTTCTCCCAATGACACCTCATATCCAACAGTATATGTGGATAATAACAAGAATACTGCCGAGCTGGTTGAACATCTTGCAGATGTTCATAACTGCAAGAGAATCTGCTATCTTGGCTGCAGCACAGAAAAATACTTCTCTGATTTGCGCAACCACTATTATACTGATGCCATGCAGTCACGTTCACTTTCAATTGGACGTCATGACGTATTTGAGGCTGTATATTCAGAGGAAAGTGCAGATGAGGCTCTGGATTTCTTTTTGCAGGATAAACGACCAATAGATGCTGTTGTATGCTACAACGACAGAATAGCTCTGCATCTTTTATCTGTGGCCACACAAAGAGGTTATTCAATACCTGATGATTTTGCCGTTACAGGCTGTGATAATCTAAGCGATGGACAGAATATTACTCCAAGTCTTACCACTGTAAGCTTTCCATCCTATGAGTTGGGTGCCAAGACTGTTGATGAGCTTGTTGCCCTTTTCCATAATGAAGAGGTTCCGCCTGTATCAACAATATATTCGGAGGTGCTGTATGGAACCTCCTGTGGCTGCCCTTTAAAGCATAAAAGTAACTCCATTAAGCGTTATCGTATGCTTTCTTCCCGTATTGAACGACTTGAAAGCAATATGTTCAGCTCCATAAGAATGGTCAATACCTTTCAGCAGATTTTTAATATTGATGACTGTATGGATGCTCTTGAGGATTATACATATCTGTTTGAGAATTGCAGTGAATTCTACCTTTGTCTGTACTCTGACTGGGATTCCATGTCAGATTCCATGATGAAGCTCACGGACTCTGATGATATTGACAGCAGGTCAAGGCACATGATTATGAAGCTGGGAATCCGCAATGGTAAAAGATTACCGGAATGCAGCTATAGAATTGAGAATCTGCTGCCTGATATGGTTACAGAATTTTCAGATTCCAACTATGTATATACTCCACTGTATTTTATGGATCATACCTTTGGATACGCTGCTATGGCTTTCACTGATGGTCAGCTTGACTACCACCTGGCACTTGTGAACTGGTTCATGAATGTAAGTCAGATGCTCCAGCGTCTTCGTGATGCCAAGCACACTGCTATCCTCGCCAAGCGTTTGGAGGCAGTATATATGCGTGACCCTATGACAAACCTGTATAATAAACACGGCTACCTTAATATAATTGATGCATTCCTTGAAAAATCCTCAATTAATAAAGAGCCTGTTTCCTGTTTTGTGTTTGACCTTGACGGTCTTAAGGGAATTAATGACAATTATGGTCACATTGAGGGTGATTTTGCCATTCAGGTTATTGCTCATGCCCTATGCAGTGTTATTAAGCCTGATGATATATGTTCCCATTTCAGTGGTGACGAATTCTATTTAATTGGAACAGATTATGATGATGATAAGGCGATGACATTATTATCCAGAGTAGAGAAATATCTTATTAATTACAACAACCTCAGCACCAAAGAATATACCATCTCCGTAAGTGGTGGATATGCCTTGTCCGATGATACATTTAATTATTCCCAGGATGCCATTGAAGAACTGCTCCAGATAGCAGACAAAAACATGTATGAGCAGAAAAAAACAAAAAAAGCTCAATAATCTGATTGATGTCAAAAACCTTCTCTGTGCTTGCGTAAAGCATAGAGAAGGTTTTTATTATAGTTCCCGTTTCATATTTTTCCTATACTCGCTTGGTGATACTCCCAGCGTCTGCTTAAAGCTTTTCATAAAATGCTTTTCATTATCATATCCAACCTTCTGGCTTATCTCAATAATTCTCATATCAGTCTCTTCCAGAAGCCTTCTGGCCTCCTTCATTCTCAGTTCCTTAAGGTAGTTAACGAAATTGGTTCCTGTCTGCTGTTTGAATGCTGAAGAAAACAATGAGTAATTCATGGAAAAGTTATTGGAAACAACTGCCATATTTAAATCACTGGTATAATTCTCATCAATATATTTGATAGCCTGCTGTATTTTCTGCTGATTCTTATTAATCTCATACTGGTCATTAATGGTTCTGTGAAGGCTAAGCACAAAATCAATCAACGCATCTTTATAACTATCAAGACAGTCATAGTTCCACGGGACTGTTATTTCAGATAATACCTCTTCATCAGTTAAAATATTTTTATAAAGATTTTGCACCTCCGAGAAAAAGAATGTTATAAATCTCATAAATTCATCTTCATCAATTCTTTTCTTTTCTACATCAAAGAAAAAGCTTTTCCAATTCTTGACAAGGTCTTCTGTCCTATCTGTTCCAATTATTTGAACCTTCTTAATAATCTCAGCTTCCTCAAGCTGCGCTTTAGCGTCTTTAGCAAGCTTTTCAGGTACCTTTATCTCCTCAGTTCCGTAATAGAACGGGTTAATATTCTGGCAAAAGGCTGTTTTCCTTGCCAGCTGTGCCTCCTCATATGCTGCTCTCAGCTCCTTCATTCCTGTATGTGTAAGGCTGATTCCAGGATAATTGTTCTTCAAATCGTTATTAAGCAGCTGTTCAAGATTTTTCTCCCTGATAATATACACATCCATATCATCAACATTATCTATATATATACATCTCTCGTCATTGTGAACACCCATTTTGTTCACAGGCGCACAGCATATTCTGTATTCACTGCTAATATAGGTATTGGAATACTGACTTTCTATATTCTCAATATCAGCCTCTGTACAATTTCCACTTATTATCTGCCTAAGCTGCTGCTGTCCAATTTCCTGCATAACCTCGTTATTTTTTTCACGTTTCTCTATTATACCTTCAAGTCGCTCAAGCACTTCTTTTATCTTGGCTCTCTCTACGGGCTTAAGAATGTATTCGCTGACACCATTTCTCATCATTGCAACTGCATATGAAAAATCATCATATCCGCTTATTGCCACAGTAAGCGGCACATGTGGGCACTCGTGCATTCTCTCTACAAGCTCTATTCCATCCATTTTAGGCATACGTATATCCGTAAACATAACGTCTACCATCTGCGTCATCAGCACATCCAATGCCATTTCCCCATTACTGCATTCAATCACTGTGTCTACAGGGACTCCACTTCTTAATATCATTGCTTTGATTCCCTGACGTATCATCTTCTCATCTTCCACAATTAATACTGTTTTCATAAATCTCTCCGTTTCTGACTAACTGTTTTTCTTCTCTCCTGTATGTGTCACAGGTATTTTGACAATTATTTTGGTATACAGACCTTTTCTTGATGCAATACTTATTCCATACTTTGGTCCAAAAGCAATCTGTATTCTGTCCTGTACATTTTTAAGACCAATTCCATTCCCGGAGCCCCCATTAGAGTCAAGCTTTCCGGCAATTTTTTTCTCCAGCTGGTCAACCTCAAGCTCTGTCATTCCTCTTCCCGGGTCAGTAATCTCAATAATACAGTCACTGCCTTCCATTCTGCCCTTAATATATATATTGGAATCCTCTGCTATCTCCTCAATTCCATGGCATATGGCATTCTCCACAATTGGCTGCAGGGTCATCTTAGGAATCTCCTGCTTCATAATATAATCCGGTATATTGACAGATAAAAATATCTCGTAGTCATACCTGAGATTAATAAGGGCCATGTAGTTCTTAATATATTCCATTTCCTGTTCAATCTTAACCGTGTTGGTTGTCCATTTCATACTGTATCTAAGCAGCTTTCCAAGAGCCGTAACAGCGTCAGAAATATCATATTCCTCATTAATCTCTGCCATCATCTTAATGGACTCCAGCACATTATATATGAAATGCGCATTAATCTGGTTCTGTAATGCCCTTATCTCTGAATTCTTAATAAGCATCTCTCTGTCCAGATTATCCTTCATCAGCTGCCTAATCTCAAAAAGCATGGTGTTAAGCTGCCTTCCAAGCTCTCCCATCTCATCCTCACCACAATTCTCTATTGTAACCTCTAGGTTACCTGCCTGAACCATACGAATTGTTCCAAGAATTGAATACAGCTGCTTTAAAAGATTTTTGACAATTCCGTTAACAACAAAGAACATTCCTGTGAGCAGTGCAAGCATAATGGCAATGAAAATATTACGCATAAAATAGATATGCTGTATATCACTTGTAATATCGCTTACACATACAATCGTTCCACCAAGAGTTGGCACAGAAAGATATGAAACAACAAACTTCTTATGATTTGTTTTTATATACTCAACCTTGTGATTATTGGTTTTTTTACCAACAATAATATTCTGACTAAATTCATCCACAACATTCTGACTGTCTGTTCCATAGATAATATCTCCATTATCTGTTACATAAAAGCTAATCTCATTAGGAATATCTGAATACAGTGTTGGAAACATATCCTTCATTGTCATTGCAGCCTCTATAATGCCAATAATCTGATTACGGTCATTTTCAATTGGAGTAATCAATGACAGTATATTATCATCCTGTTTAACAGAATATGATGTAAAAATATTATCCTTATAATCAAAATTCCATCCGTAAAAATCTTCCTTTAAAGCCCAATCCTGCTTTGTCATCCTCTCCTTATTGTATACAATGGGCATTATTTCCTGCACCTTATCAGCCTGTGAATAGACACGTACACCATACAAAAGCGGATTACTGTTAACCATTCGCTCCAAAGACGAAATTGTATATTCCTTAAACTGAACAACCTCCTGTATACTCTGTGTTTTATTAAGATATTCGCTATTAAGGGTCTTCACAAGCAGGCTGTCACTTAAAAAAAACTGTGTAGTCATTGTTAATGATTCTATTTTGGAATACATTGCTGATTCATTAATATCAATATCGTAATCCATATTGCTCTTATGAGCTTCTACCTCATTGCCTTCCATAACCGCAAAAAGTATTCCGGATAAAATAGCAATGGGAACAACCATTAACGCCAGAATCAAAGAAGAAAATTTGTAATTAAGGGGTAATCTGTCAAACCATTTTTTAAATTTATTCAATGCCCAGCTTTTCCTTTACTTTATTCATCTGCTCTGTACTCTCCTTAATGAGCTCAGCATATCCAAGCTCCTCTCGTTCCTGTACAAAGTCACTTAATATCTGGTCAAATTCATTATCATTCTCTGACAACAGCAGATTAACCAGTGTTTTCTCCCAAAGGGCTTTAATTGCTGCATCAATCTTGGCTCCTTGTGAATCAGCAGGAAGTACCGCATCATACTGACTGTTGGACATGGCATACTTATATCCCCATTCCTTAAGCTGCTGTATTGCAGGGATTGCCTTCTGCTCCCACTGAAGCTGCATTACTATATTCTGAAACATCCAGTAAGCATTATCTGCGCCGTATTTTTTATCATAGGCAGTTCTGTCACTGTTAAGCAGCTCTTTAGCCTCCTCCTTCATAACAGGAACACCATCAACCATATCATAGGTCTCGCCCTCAACTCCCAGATACACAATTTTCTGTCCACGTTCACTCATCATATAGTCAATAAAAGCAATGGCTCTGTCCGGCTCCTTACAGTTCTTGCTAATTAAGGTTACTGTCCATCCATTAATACTTGTAACCGGCAGTGTTGGGTCGTCTCCATTGGAATTGTGCGGACCTTCAACTGCTATGTATATCTTATCAGGCTCTTTGGCGTTAAGCTCCTTCTGCTGTGCCAGCATATCTGTGTATTGATAAATCATACAGAAATATCTTCCATCTGCAATTTTCTCTTCCATCTGCGTTCTTGAATCAACAAAAATATCATCTGAAAGATATCCTTCTGAAGCCAGCTGCCTAAATGCCTTAAGCCATTTTAGATATTCCGGGTCAGTATGCCTGTCATATATAATCCCATTCTTTTCAAAAGGAATAGCAAGAAAATTCATAAGATACTGGTCAAATGAGGAATTACCCTCATTAGTAAATTCATGTGCTCCTATAGGAATCAAAGGTTCACCATCCACATCAGGAAACATCTCTACAGCCTTGCGTACTGCTGCCTCAAAGCCCTCAACTGTAGACATATCCGGGCTTCCAATAGCCTCATATATATCCTTTCTAACGAGAAATGTCTGGTTGGAACCAATATTATCGTGACTCTCCAGCTCCTTAGGTGAAATCGATGAATTAGGATAAGCATATATATTACCATCGGACTGAGTATACCAGCTTACAATCTGAGGGTCAGTAACCTGATAAAAATACATATCATACTTATCCGCAAGCTCATTAAGTGCATACACCTTGTCCTGCTTAATCATATCGCTTATCTCAGGTTCCCACCATCCAAGGGTAATAATATCAGGCAGTGAATCAGATGCTATAAGTGACTGAAGCTTCTCGGCTTCATTCCCCATAGGCGTTATGAAATTAATGCTTACGCCTGTCTCCTCTGTAATTGTATCCGAAACAAGATTGCCACCCCAAGGTGTTGAATACCAGGAATAGTTAATATACCAGTCAAAGGTTACAGGTGTATCTGCATACTTCTGCCATGCCAGCTGTTCTTCTGTACTATTCTGATTATCGCCATCCGTAGGCTTACCATCACCAGAAGTCCTTCTGCAACCACACAATAAAAGCATTACAGCCATCAATGCACTTGTCATTCTCATTAATTTCATAAAAATCTCCATTCTTATATGACACAATATATATGTGTCAATTATACCATAAAAACAAATAAAAATATACAAGACGTTAGTATTTTTTTACTAACGCCTTGCATGTGAGGGGGTATATATATGAAAAAAATTTAACCTTTTACGCTTCCTTCAGATATACTGCTGATAATGTACTTAGAACAGAAAGCAAACACAATTATAATTGGCAGTACCGAAATTGCTACTGACAGATATATGGCACCCTGATTAGCATTAATATCAGTTGACGCTCGCAGGGTTGCTACCATTACTGGCAGTGGGAATTTGTTCTTGTCAGTAAGGAGTATCATAGGAACAAGATATGAATTCCAGCTTCCAATGAATCCCATAATTGACATTGTTGCAATACCCGGTGAAATAACCGGAATAACTATTCTATGGAACGAATGAATCTCAGTCGCACCATCAATTCTTGCTGCTTCTATAAGCTGTGGCGGAAGCGCTGCAAGTATATACTGTCTTAAGAAAAATACTGTACCAGGTGAAGCTATTGCTGGAATAATAAGTGGTATGTATGAGTTAACAAGCTTTAACTTTGTACATAAGTTGTAGAAACCAATTAATCCAAGCTGTCCCGGAATCATCATGAATACGATAATTATTGTAAATAAAACCTTGTTGCCTTTGAATTTGTACATTGCAAGTCCATATGCTGTTAACGATGAAAAATATGCTGTTAACAGTGTTGATGGTACTGCAATAATAAGGCTGTTAAGCATTCCTCTGAACAGATTAAAATATTTGGAAACTGTATTCCAGTTATCCTTAATACTATGTCCAGGAATCAATGTAAATGATGTTGCTATCTCTGAACCACTTCTTGTCGCATTGACTGTCATTAACAGGAATGGAATGAGACATGAAACAGCCAAAATTACAAGTAAAATATATAAAATACTCTTCTTTATATGAAAGCCTGCTCGTTTCATTTATCCTGCCCCTTTCTGTTAAATAGTAAGAATTCTACTACGGATACAACCAGTATAATCATGAACAGTACATATGCAATGGCCGACGCATATCCAACCTGTGTTGTTCCTGCCTGGAAACCATATTTATACATGTACATAACAACCGTTTGAACCTTGCCATAGGATGCTGTTGTAGGCTCTACCATAAGATATGGTAAATCGAACATCTGGAGTCCACCAATCAGGGATGTAATTGCTACATACATAAGAATTGGCTTTAACAGTGGTAATGTAATCTTTCCGAATACCTTCCAGCGTCCTGCTCCATCAATTGCAGCTGCTTCAAAATAATCCTTGGAAATTCCCTGTACACCAGCCATCAACATGATGAATGAGTTACCAAACCACATCCAGGATGAAATAACTGCTATAACATAGCCTGCTGTGTTACCTGAACCAATCCAGTCAATAGGCTGTTTATGTACTCCAAAGAACTGATATACCTGATTAAGTAAAATATTAACGGTTCCATATCTCCAGTCTAACAGTGTCTTAAATAAGAATGCAACTGAGGCACATGATATCAGGTTAGGGAGATAGAATAATGCTCTGAAAACTCCAAGTCCCTTCATACGGTATTTAATGTCACTGAATAAAATTGTGAGTAAGAATGCAAGTCCAAGCTGAAGTACAATGTTGACACCCCATATTCTTACTGTGTTCCATAATGCTATTTTAAAGTATTTATCGTGAAAAACTCTTATATAATTCTTAAAGCCAACCGGATTCATTTCTCCGAATCCTCTGTAATCTGTAAAGCTTAAATAAAATGTTCTGAGTACAGGATAAACACTGAATATACAAAATACAATTACAAAAGGTAATACAAACAGATAACCGGTACTATCGTATTTTTTAAGTCTTTTTGCCTTGGGTACTTTTTTACCGCTAAAAGCTTCTACTGCTTTGTCTTTCATATACCTACCTCTCATTCTGCCTTTTTAAGAATCACATAGGAGCTTTACAGCTCCTATGTGTTTCAATAACAGATATTTATTCACGTGTTATTTTTAAGTCTGGATACGTTGCTGCAACTAAGTCATAGAACTCGTTGATAGCATCTTCCTTTGATTTCTCTTTTGCTTTGATAGCTGAAATTGCACTGCCCCAAGCATCGCCGATAGCCTTGTCATATCTTGTTACCTTTGAGTAATCAATGCCCTTAGCCTGATCAAGCCAGAATGCATATAATTTCTCTCCGCCGTATACTTCATTAGCATCATCTTTGTGCTTCTCAAGAGCAGAGATAAGTGAAACTGTATCACCTTCTGATGTCTCAATCCACCAGTCAGCTGTCTCTTCATCAAGAGTACAGAACTTAAGGAATTCCCAAGCTGTAAGCTTTCTGTTAGACTGTGATGAAATACCGATATATGTACCACCACCAAAACCATAAGCTGGTCCAGCACATACACCCCACTTACCGCTTGTGTCGCCTACATGATCTCTCATTGTAAGAACGCCCCATGCAGGAAGTCCGAATGCGAATACCTCTGTTTTCTCCATACCTTCAGTTGCTGTGTTGAATGATTCCTCATCCCAGATGTCCATGACATCTGTTCCCCACTGAGTATCAGCTGTTAAAAGAGGAACCTCTCCAGCCATAGCCTGATACCAAGGAGTTGCCCACTGTGCTGCATAAGCAGTTAAATCCTGCTGATAAAGCTCTACACAAAGATCCATGTAATCAAGTCTACCCTGATCTACATTTAAAGCTCCGTCGATAACCCAAGCTGAGTCACCTGAGAAGTAGTTAATCTCTGCATCTGATGCGAAGATTCTGTAACCCTTATCCTTAAGAGTCTGAGCTGTTTCAAGGATAGTGTCATAATCTGCAAATAACTTACCAACTTCGTCTGGATCATCTGTTCCGAATACATCCTTTGCAATGTCTCTACGATAGTAGATACCTGCTGGTGTAATCTGATAAGAGATTGCTCTCTGAACTCCGTCCTTGTCCTGTCCAACTTTCCATACATAATCAACAATCTTATCTGCATAATCCTGTGCATTGTATGGAGCCTGATTCAGGTCTTCAAAGAAACCTGCATCATAGAAATCTTCGAGCATCTGTGGCTCACCAACGATAATATCTGGTTCTTTCTCTCCAGCAAGTAATGCTGTCTGAATCTTGGTTGGGTAATCAGCTGGCTGAATAACAACTGTCTCAACTTCAATTCCTGTCTCCTCCTGGAACTTATCACCGAATGTCTTTAAGTCATCAGCTAAAGTCCAAATAACAAGCTTGCCATCCTCATCCTTGTATGTTTTCTCTGAGCCAGCATCTGCAGTAGACTTGTTATCGTCCTTTCCTGCATCACCTGAGCCGGTTGTTTTGCTGCAGGCGATGAGTGGTAACATCATAGCGCATACAGCAGCACCAGCTATTAATTTTTTCAACTTCATAAGAAATCCTCCTTTTTTAATTGTTTCTTTTTGTTGATAAATGAAGTATAAATCATTTTGTTTTTGTGTATAATTACCTGTTTTTTATTTTGGTGTCATTTTTTTAGTGCACATTATATAAATATGTATGTATAGAATGAGGGCTCATTACTGCATTACAGCCCTTACCGTCTTCACGTACCGTAATTAGTACCTCTTCGTCAGATGTATTAAGAACTACCACTACTCTCTCTCCATCAGGATTAAGAAAAGCCGTTACTTTAATCTTATCCGTATATCTGCTGCTGCCTATTCTTATGGCTCCTTCTTTAATATATCTGCTGAAATGTCCAATATAATATAGAGGTAATCTTTTTTCATAGGTGTCATTTTTATAGTCGCACATTACAGGAGCTTCGCAGAAATTACCAACATGGTTAGGTCCACCCTCACTGTCAAGCACAAGATTCCAGTCAAGTGATGCTGTGATTCCGGCATTTAGATTGCCCATAATGTCTTTTCCATACATTTCACCCTTATATACTGCATTAGTGTCTGCAAATCTTGAATATTCAACGCAGCCCTCTGTAAAGAAGATTTCCATATCTGGATACATTTTTTTAACCATTTCAATCTCTTCAAAATGGTCACCTGTGTACCAGTGAAGTGCTTCACCGCTAATATATTGTGCTGCATCAGGACAGGACATAACCTCTTTAAATCTGTTATAGCCCTCCTCCTTGTTATGATCCCATACAAAAATCTTAGTGTCAGAAAGATTAGCCGCCTTAAGCTTAGGTCCAAGATATCTGCCTACAAAATTACCCTCTTCTGTTCCAGTATATATGCAGGAATCCCAGGTCTGTACAGCCATAGGCTCGTTCTGAACAGTAAGATATTCAATTGACAGCTTCTGCTGTCTGTATTCCTGGATAAATCTTACATAATAATCAGACCAGCAGTCATAATACTCTTCCTTAAGCTTTCCGCCATTATTCATTTCACCGTTAGTCTTCATAAATGCAGGTGGTGACCATGGAGACATAAGAAGCTTAATTGGACCACCGGCAGCCTTTTCGGCATCCTTAATCATTGGAATGATTTCCTTCAGGTCATGTTCAATACTAAAGCTTTTAAGCTGTGTATCCCCTTCTTCTATATAAGTGTAGTTACCAAGAGCAAAATCACAGCTGTTCATATGGATACGTCCCATATTGTAGCGGAGTCCGGTTCTGCCAAAGCAGGCCTCAATTATCTCCTTTTTTTTCTCCTGACTCATACCAGCGTACACATGAGCAGAGGCCTCCGTAAAGGCCCCTCCAAATCCATGAAATCTCTGGTATTGTACATCAGGATGAATGTTAATTACATGCATACAGTCAGTGACATTTTCCATGTCAATCTGACCGGTCTGCCAGAATTCTTTTCCGGCATAATCTGTTACAATCTTAATCATACAGTCTCCTTAATGTTTATTATTATTGAATTAACCTTGCCGTCTCTGATATCTTTGGCAGCTTTGCCCTTAAGACATCCATCCACAGCAGTTATTACTGAACCGTTTTTATATGTAACCTCCATCTCAGTAATTTTATAATTACCTGGATAATAATCCTTTACCTTGTCAAAGCAATACGTAACAGCTATGCTTCCAAAAAGCTTTGTACATACCTTTCCATCTGACGGAATAAGATATGCAGGTATTGCAGGCGCAGGTGCAAATACAAGCTCATCATTAGCCATACTAAGCACATTTTTACCAAACATCATATATTTCCACATGCTTATAAACTCGATTGTGGAGCCTGAAAGTCTTGCAACAAAGCCCTTGCCGTGAATCTTCTTATCAGGATTCTTGCTGCTGGCAATAAAAGAAGAATTTTCGAGAATGCTTCTTCCATATACCTTTGGGTCAAGGAATGGTACTGCCTGATTCTTAAAGTCCATAAAGAATTCTTCGTATAGTCCGCTCTTTAAAAGTTCAAGCAGATACTTATATTCCATATGAAGCCAGATAGATTCATTTTCAAGCCATCCTGGTGTGAAGGCTCTTGCTCTGCCTAATTCATATGAGGCATTTTCAAGAGACGCATTAACCTTGTACATACTAAGCTTAGTGTCAAACAGGTCACTGTTTCTCACATTTCTATACAGCTGTTTCTTCTCTGTGGCTGGAGCATCCAGCTTAAGATATCTTACAGGTCCCTCCAAAAAATAAGGAATCATCTGCACTTCCATCTTTGTAGGAAGAATTCCTTCCTCATTCTCTATATATGAAACAACATTGTAGGTAAAATATGTAGGGCATATTCCCTTTCCATACTCTTTTGCCTTCTCAATTCCTCTATCTACAACGGCTTTGAAATGCTTAAGTATTGCTGCCAGCTTATCAGCTGCAACCTTAGTCTCCTTGCCCTCAATCCCTGTATATACTCTGTCTCTGTATGCTTCCTTGGCATCATTAACCTTATTCCAGAAGCTTATTACCTCCTGCTGTGAGTTAATGCTGTCATGTTCCTCAAGTGTTATTCTGTCAAGAGTGTCAATAAAGCTGTACAGCTCAGTTAATATGCTTATGCTTGCAGGATATTTTTCCAATGCTTTGATTGTGTAATCAAGCATTCTGCACAGTTCGTAGGTCTCAGCCATTGATGAACCAAGCATTCCAGGCATTCCGTTAAGTGCATCATACCAGCCCGGCTTTCCACCTTCCATCTCAACACCCATTCCATAGGCATCAAGAGCCGCATACTTGGTGGTACATAAAAGAATCAGCTTATCCATAAGAGTTGTCCTGTAGGTCTCGCCTCTTCCATAATCAGCTGCTATAAGCTTGTCTGCAGAATGTCTTCTGCTGCTTTCATTTAGTGCATGATACTGCCTGATTCCATTAGCCGTCTTAGCATATCTCTTTCTTCTTGGATTAATATTTACTTCACCCTTAAAGAAGGTATAAGCTTTCTCATAGAGCATATCCTCTTCCTTATCCGGATATACCTCAAGATAATCTTTAATCAAATCGAGATTGTAGGTCCAGTGGTCACTCCAATAGCCCTCTCCAAAATTACCATTAACAAGGCTGTCTGACATATCTATTATTTTCAGGAACAGCTCCTCATCCACATTATTACCTGACAGCTCCTGCATAGCTCTGTATAATGAGCCAGGAGTATAGGCTTTAGTCACAACATTAATAATCTTTGCTCTGGAATTATCTTCCATATCTGCAAGCAGCTTTGCTGCGGTATCTGAATTAAGACAATATGTAAGCTTCTCTATTCCCAGTGGATTATAACCATCAAGCTGAATCAGGCTATAGAATTCATGAATATTTTCTCTCTCAACAAACGGAGAAAAGAAGGTATCACACCTGCGGTTCTGATTCACATCACGGAAATTACCATTACCCTGTGAATAGAATTCAGGCAGCATTGAGAAATAGTTGTAATCTCTCTCCAAATCTCCATGCTTTCTGGAATACAGGTAAAAAATCTTGTTATTACCAAGCTTCATTGGCACTCCGCCTCGTAAAACATTATCCATATATGTGTATCTGCAGTAGGCATCAAACTCCTTTGAAGCAGTGTGGGTATTAATTACATCACATAACTCCTGTGTAAGCTGGTCAGCCTCCTGTTTTTTGTTTTCAAAATAATCAACACTCTGTATACTCTTAAGGTAATCATTAAGAATGTCCTTATTTTCAACCTGTCCGATAATCTCATATAAAACTATGCTCTCGCCAGAATTAATACATTTACGTCTTCCATAAAAGCTGCATGGAAGCTGATTGGAAATGTTTTGTTCTGCCTGTAACAGTTCCTCAAGTGAATTTTCATAAAATGCTACAGGTCTGCGAAGTGAAAGGTCATAACCAAATATAACTGCTGTATCAACTATTGGCTGAAGTCTCTTTCCTGTTCCATCAAAGGCTGCTGAGAAATTACCACCATCTATTCTGGCAACCTCTGCTGAGTCATTCATGCTCACACGTACTCTGTAATATGGAGTATTGTTTTTGATATCTTCAACCTGCATCCAGGCCTTAGTTGTCTGGGTCATGTTCTTCATGCTGTCCATTCCAACACCATATGGAATAAGTGCAGGCATTCCGTCAATTACTTCCACATCATGTATGCAGCTGCTTTTGTTAGTTATTACAACCTTTCTAATAAGAGCTCCAAGGTTTTCTCCCGGAAGAGTATAATAGGTAACCTCTGTGTCAATAAGATTTTCTTTATTGCTCTCAGTAATCACAAGACCATTCTGTGATATCTTCATACTGTGAGGAATATTTTCATCTGAAAATGGTTCCGTTACCACTCCATCCATCTTAATAAAGGTACGAAAGCCTGTTGTCTTTACGTTCTGATAGGCAACATGAGCAGGATAAAATTCCATGATTGCCTGGTCCTTATTGTTAACACCAAAGCTTACAACACACTGACCACGGTTAACGTAATAGCACCATATAGGAATTCCCTTAACCCCTGCTATTCCTGGAAGGAAGCTGGCAAACGCTGACTCCTTTCCGTAATTGTTCATTGTAAATGTCTCGTCATTCATCTCATCATCCTCTTTTACTGTTAATCCAAAAATACATCAATACACTGGGTTTCATCGGTACTCATCTGTCTGATTGCAGCTGCGCTGATTGTATACGCAGTTGTCTTGTCCTCAAGTGGAAGCTCTGTATTATTATGCTTTACAGAAGCAATCCTGTACTCACCATATTCTTTATCTGAAAGGTTCCAATAGCATATCTTCCATCTTCTATCTGCAAATGGAAGCTCAATCTCTGCTTTTTTCTCCTTTGAGAACTGTTCCTTCATAAGCTTAGGTTCAAGCACCAGGTCTCCATAGCAGCCTTTAACGCCATACATCTGAGAAATAACGGTCATCATGTACCAGCTGGCTGCACCTGTGAGATAATGATACATTCCTCTTCCCTTATCATTAAAATACTCAGGAATTCCCGGATATATCCTGCTCACTTCAAAATTCATTGCCTGCTCCTGCAGTGTCTTTAATGCCTTATAGCCTGTTTTGACATGTCCATGCATATATAAAGCATTGGCAAACATTACCGTCATATGGGAAAATACAGCACCATTTTCTTTGGTTCCATATGCAAATCCAAACATTCTTCCCATGTTCATCTTAAGCTCGTTGAAATTGGTATTAAGTCTGTAGCCGCCCCTTTCTCTGTCATAAAGGTATCTGTCAGCACTTTTTTCTATACGGCTTATCTTGTCATCATCAGCGGTCCCGGCCATTATTGCAAATACCTGGCTTGTAAGCATCATTCTTGCTGCGCTGCCGTACATACCCTCAACCTGATGACCGTTATTATCATAATATCCATTGAACCAGCCATTACCTTCATTATCCTCAACCCATTCTTTTTTCCGAATATTTTCAGTAATGAAATCCGCTTTATTACGAAGATTTTGCGCAAGCTTATCTATTGAAATCTCAATTCCAATTCCACTTATTTTGCCCTCACAGTTACATAAATAATTGTTAAGAACGTTACGCTTCTGGTCAATATTGTGATACATAACCACATCATCCTCAAGAAGTGTTACTATCTCATTGGCAAGAACAACTGACTGTCTGCCTGTTATTTTCTGGTATTCCTCAATAATATCTGCAAGGTCTCTTAAGTTCTGCCCATATGTGTTGGTAAATGCAACGCTTTCACCTCTTGTAGCTGCCATATCAAGGGCATCATTCCAGTCAGCACCATGAAGCAGTATATGATTGTGCTCACCAACATCATAGAATGCTGTAAGGGTCTGAATAAGCAGATGCTCAAGTACCGTTCCCTCGTATGCTCTTCCATGGCTGTCCATGAGAAGGGTTCCATCCTCACTGCTCCAATTCTCATCAACCTTGGTTCCTCTGTGAATCTGTTTATCCCTGAAGTATGTTATTTTATTATCAAGCAGTTCAACATCTCCAGTCTGGTTGATATACAGCTTGGTAGTAATCAGCGGCCATACACCATGGTCCATCCAGACTCTTGTTATATTATTACGGTCCGCAATAAATTCTCCCTGATTCTTTCCAATAATTGTAGCATTAGTTCCATCTATTCTGACTCCCTGGAAATTATCCAGAAGCATCTGCCTTACTCCATCAGGATTCATAATCAGAAGAGCCAGGCAATCCTGCCAAATATCTCTCCAGCCTCTTCCGCCCTTACCATAATCATGATGAGGAAGAAAAGAGCAGCCGTAAATTCTTCGCAAAACAGGCTGGAAGCTTACCCAATTCATGAACTGGTCAAAATCCTCACTGCCTGTATGGTATTCAACATTAACCTTTTCGACCCAATATTTTTTAACCTTTTCGAGCTCTTTATGTGCTGTCTCCACTGACATATCAGGTATTACATTACCCTCTGCTATGCCAAAATACACTGCATACTGACGACTCTCGCCAGGTGTTAACACAAGGTCTGCAAATCTTAGTCCGCCTACTGCCTCATAGCCTGCAAGCTCTGTTCCGGCGGCCACACCTGCAAGATTGTTAACAACGGCCTCCGGCCACTCGTAGGTTCCGCCTTCACCAATATATTCCTCTGTCACAGGGAAAAACGATACAGGATATTCTCCCGTGCTGTCATTACCCATAACGTAATATGAGGTACTGTTTCTCTTATGTCCTCTTTCATCAAATGACAATGTTGGTGTAACAACAACGCCCTTATTAGTAACCTTAATTCTGTGTAAAAGACTGGTTACATGCCTGTGGTCTCTGATATTATCAGCACTTCTTCCAAAGATTGGAACAGCAGCTGTTGGTGTAACAGTTCTGGTCTCATTACCGATATTGGTAATCTCAACAAGCATTACCTCTACATCCTGTTCAACTGTTACAAAGGAGGTTGTAACTGCTTTAAGTTCAAGCTCCCTTGACGTTCTTGTTAATGTATGCCACATAAAGCCTGCATTAAGAACACTTTCATCTCTAAGTCCGGTACCACGCTTAACTATTGCTTCTGCACTCTGTCCACATACGGACCATGGTTTAAAGCCCTCCACACGGCACCAGAAATTTCTGGTGTTTCTATTATTATGGAGATTTTCTGCGCTCATTGGCTCAAGAAGGAAATGATTGTTGTCCGTCTTGGAATCTCCTGATAATACAGGTGTTACACTGCTCTTAAGACCGCTTTCTCCAGCAATAGGAAAATACAAATAGCTTATGTCTTCCGGGTTGTCCAGTTCAAACGAACCTTTTTTGTCTGTAAATTTGTACTTCTTCATTGTGGTACTACCTCCCATTTATTTAATAATCCCGTTTTCGTATTCACATATTACTTTTCTCTCAGAAGGCGAATATACGCTTCCACCCTGGTCATTAATCACATGATTCATTCCAGGATTGCCTGTCAAAAGAACTGTACATATATTGTGAACCTTAACACCGGTTCTGTCAGGAATCTCCATTGCCGATTCCAGGCACACCTTGGCATCTCTGTTATAGAGATATATTCCAAGTCCCCATGCCTCAAACTGTTCTACATCATCTGCTACAAATATTGATGAATATCCTCTTCTTGTCCCATCTCTGCTCATCCATACATCCTGAGACGGTACATCATAAGGGATTTCACTTTGATACATAATTATCTTTCCATTCTCACCATTCCATATTGTCTGGTATTCCTGGAAATGTTCTACCATCAATGCATATATAAGCACATTATCGCCATTAACAATAAGTCCATTAGCCGCAGTATTAAGGTCCCAGGCAACCTGGTCACCATGGTCGGCTCTCCATATCCAGAAGTTATCTCCTACGACATTATCTGCATTAATTACAAGACAGCTCTTCGTTCTTGCTGGCTGTGAAGCAGGGGCTCCGCCAACTCTGAAGAAAAGGTCACTAAGCATTGCATCTGTATCAGTGTCAGCTGCCTGCTCAGACTGATTAACTACCATAAGCTGCTGTGTTTCAACGCCTCCGGCATCAATAAGCAACCCTGCAATAATTAATCCATTGCTTGTATTAGTAACAATTGCTTCTGTTCCCTTAACAGGTCTAAGTGTTGCAAGTCCGCTTCCAAGTACCACTGTATTATCATCATTAATAACAATTGGCTTATCAAGTTCATATATACCAGGTGTCAGAAAAAGATTCCTGCCCTGTTCAAGTGCTTCATTAATAGTATCTGCATTATCCTTATCAGCCTTGGCTATATAGAAATCACTTATAGGCAGCTTATCCATTGAAGCTTCATTCTGCCATGAAGTACCTGTGCTGTTTTCTTTAAATAAAGGCACCGCCACATAAAACTCGCCTTTTTCATACATAAGGAAAGGTTTTTCTCTGATAACCTCAGTCTCCTCAACCTTAGTATATGGGATTGCCGGCCATGCGCCATTTGGAGCTTTACCAGCTTCAATTCCTGCAAATACCATATTCCAGTTGGAGCCCATCCATTGCTTCCAATTGCAGTTTCTTGACAGCCACTGCTGCTGTGAACCAGAATCAACCATCAGGTCTATATTGCTGTCTGCCAAAAAGCCTCCACTACACCAGCCATTCTCATCATGGAGAAAAAGTGCACCATCAATCTGAGTACGTCTCATAAAGGTTGCCTGAGATACTGCGAACATTGTGTTACTCTGTACTTCAATATTCTCTACTCCACGCCAGAAGTTACAGCATGCATTATGATTGCTGCTTCCCGGCTCCAGCCACCTTGCTTCGCATCTAAGTGCCGGAATTGCAGTCTGTGTTGGTGTCTCTCCAAGTCCTGCAACCTGCATGTAAAAGCCAAGATTAACCTGCAGGCTTTCATCATATTCTCCCGGCATAAAATATATGCTGTATCTTTCATCTCCGAACTGGTTGCTCTCCTGCTTCTGGTACATATCATCAAGTATCTTTTGAACCTCCTCCACATTATCATCTGGAGAAAATACATATACATTGTCACCAAAAAGCTCTGTATGGTAGTCTTTTATCTGAGTCTTCCTGTCCTTTCTTAATACTGTAGCTGCCACAATTCCCACAGCTGCCAGTAAAAGTATTACGATAGCAATAACAATTGCTCTAATATGTTTTTTCATTCCGGTTCTGACCTCTGCCCTATAATACAAAAGTGCCTATAGCCTCTTGTAATTCGAGAATCCTTTCATTCATCTTATCTGTCTCTTTCTGTAAAAGCTCAGATGCTTCCATCTGTTCCTCAAGGATTCTGCTAACCTCTTTGGTAGACTCAACTGAATGACTGGATGCTTCCTGTATGGACTGAATTGTTCTAAGTGTGTTATGACGTTCTGTATTCATGTTAACTACGTCATTATTAACATTGTCCATATGCTCCGTAAGAGTCTCCATAAATGCATTAATCTGCGTAAACGCTGCAATTGTGGTATGTGCACTTTCAACCTGTGAAGATGAAATCTGCTCGGCTGATTCAACCTTGCCCATAACTGCCTGTGAGTACTCATCTATCTCTTTAATAATTGTATGTATCTCATTAACAGTCTCCGCTGAACTGTCTGCCAGCTTTCTAATCTCCTGTGCTACAACTGCAAAGCCTCTGCCTGATTCTCCTGCTCTGGCAGCTTCAATAGAGGCGTTAAGTGACAAAAGATTGGTCTCCTGTGCGATTGACTGAATAACATCAACAAAGCTGCTTATCTGTCCAAGTCTGGATTCAAGACTGCTTACCTGCTGCTGCACTTCTTTGGTTGCATTAGCGGTATCTCTTGACTGAACCATCATATCCTCAACAGCCTGCATTCCGTTATTAATAAGCTGTCTGGATTGTGTAACCTGTTCCATAATATCTTTAATACGTTTATTAACAGTTTTAATTCTGACTGACAGGCTTTCCATCTGTTCATTGCAGCCTGTAATATCACTGTTTTCCATTTCTATATTGCTGTTAATCTCTTCTATCTGTCCGTTAACAGATTCAACTGAGCTTCCAAGCTCCTCTGTTGAGCTTCTTACATTATCAAAAGATGTAAGAACCTGATTCTTGGTATCTGATACTGTCAAAAGAAGCTGTCTCATCTTACTGACCGTGGATGCAATTGCGTGTCTGAGCTTGCCAAATTCATTGCGGTCTCTGATATTGCCATCCTTAATCTCAATAAGCTCTCCGTTAGCAACCTTTTCAAGCTGTTTAATGCTTGAATTAATATTTCTGCCAATCATTGTGATTATCAATGTACATATTCCAAATGCGGCAAGACATGCTATAGCAACAAGAATAATTGTAATTCGTTTAATGTAATCCGAGCTTTCAGTAATATGTGACTTCGGTACAAGAACAGCAAGTACAGCATCATTGGTTGTACTCTTCATCTGCATAAAATAATAATCACTGCCATTGTAATCAATGTATTTTGATTCATAGCTGTCATCTGTGTTAAGCAACTCTTCATCAAGTGATGTAACTGAGAAATCCTCTTTATTACAGATATCCATTCCGTCCTGATTATAAAAGCATGCGTAGCTGCCTTCGCCAAAATCAAGCTTGTTAAGCATATCAATAAGACCTTTAGTGCTTATATCTATTACAACAATTCCCTTTACTGAACCGCTGTTAAACATCTGGCTTGCAAATACTGCGTATTCACCTTCTCCAATACCAAGCTTATCATCAATAAATGGGTGTGCGGTCTGCCAGTGAATTAATCCGTCCTTTAGCAGTGCACCATCATCTGACGACTCCATACTGGAAATAAAGCTGTCTATTGAAGCAGAATCAAGTTTTTTAGTTGTAAGCACTTCCTCACCGGTAATTGGAATAATATGTATATTCTCAATAAGGCTGTTGGAGGTTGCTTTAACATTCAGGTTATTCCTGATAGACTGCTTGGCAGCGTCTGCCTTAGATGTATTATCGGAATATCCTCCTAACGAATAGGAACGCACATTAGTATCCTGTGACAACTCCATAAGTATTGAGGTTACAGACTTCATTGACTCATCAAATGAGCTTATTGTCATCGAAAGTGCTGAATCTGAGGATTCCTCGTAATTACGTGTCAAGCCCTCTGACGCTTTCTGGTATGAAATCGTACCTACAAGAACCACAAACAGGATAGGAATAATAAATCCCGCCAAGAGCTGGATTCTAATGGAAATTCCCTTGCGTCCTGAGGTTCTTTCTTTCTTTACAGGCTTTGTTTTATGCGCTTTAGCCGTTTTAACAGGCTTGTCGGTTTTGGAAGTTCTATTAAGTTTTTTGAATTTTAAATTTTTAAAAGGGTTGGTTATCTTTTTTTTCATAGAGTACTCCTCTCCTGAGTTTTATCTATTATGTATTATCTAATATTTTTGCACAAAAAAAAGGGTGAAAAAATTTGTTTAAGTGTCATTTTTTCATCCTTTTTATTAGGTTAAATTATTTTATTGTGCAATAAGTCGTTCAAGGATATCATACATCATCCCGGTGTCAATTGGTTTGCCAAGATGTGCGTTCATTCCTGCCTCAATTGCTGCCCTTGCATCTTCATCAAATGCGTTAGCCGTCATTGCAATTATAGGAATATTCCCTGCATCCTCTCTATTGAGATTACGTATAGCTCTGGCTGCTGTCAGCCCATCCATAACCGGCATTCTTATATCCATAAGTATGGCCGCATATTCTCCAATCTCCGAGTCGCCAAATGTATCAAGGCATTTCTGTCCATTTTCCGCTATGGTTACATTACAATCTACATTCTCAAGAAGTCTTTTTGCAATCTCTGCATTAAGTGGATGGTCCTCTGCCACCAGAATATTCCTGTGTCTAAGAATATCAACTGTACCTGTACCTTCAGTCTGCTCCATTCTCTCCCTGCTGCTTATCTCAACGTCATCTGCCAGTTCAAAATTCAGGTATACCTTAAACTGTGTGCCTTCACCAACCTCACTGTTCAGTTCTATTCTGCCTCCCATAAGTTCAACAAGATTCTTAACAATAGATAATCCCAGTCCCGTTCCCCTATACTGGCTTGTCCTTTCATTGTTTTCCTGCGCAAATGGCTTAAAAAGACTATTCTGCTGAAATTCCCTGCTCATTCCAATTCCTGTATCACTTATAGTAATTACTTCATGTGTAGTCAATGCATCACGTTTCTCACATTCTATTTTCAGCTCAACAATTCCGCCTTCCGGTGTAAACTTCACCGCATTGGACAAAAGATTGATAAATATCTGTTTAACTCTTATTGGGTCCATATGAATATAGCAATTCATGTCCACATTGACATTAACAAATCTGAACTCAATATCTTTTTCCTGAGCCACACCTGCAAACATTCCAGTAATATTGTCAAGAATATCCTGAGCTCTGACCGTCTCCGGCTCAAGCACCAGCTTGCCGCTTTCTATTTTCTGCAAATCGAGTGTATCATTAACCAGACTAAGAAGATATTCCCCTGATTTCTTAATCTTGTCTATATTATCTCTAAGAACCGTTACATCATATTCCCCTTGTGACAGTTCAGCAATTCCAAGAATCCCATTAAGTGGGGTTCTCATATCATGACTCAGCCTGGAGAAAAAATCTGTCTTCGCTCTATTGGCTGTCTCTGCCTTATCCAGTGCCTCTCTAAGCAACCTAAGCTGTTGACTTTCAGTCCTTTGTGCCTTCTTATCAATATTGTCCATTCTGTACTCCCTTATTAATACCTTCATGCAACATCTATAACAATTATAGTTACATTTTTCAGTATATGCAATATCAAGTTTGAAAATGATAATAAATGTATCATCAGGAAAGGAGCTGTTCTATGATAACCTATGATACTTTATGGATCACAATGAAACAAAAAGGGATTACAACGTACACACTGATTGATAAATATGGCATCAGCTCCCGAACTATCTACAATCTTAAACATAACAAAAGCATAACCATGTTCACCTTGGACCGGTTATGCAGTATACTCAAATGCACTCCAAATGACATCTTATGCTATAGTGAGCAATAAAACAGCCTCAGGGCGAATTTGCCTGAGGCTAAAGCGCGTTATTCTTCCGTGAGACCCAGTGTGCTTCGGCGTTGTGGGTCCTAGAAGCACTATACTCTCGTGAGACCCAGTGTTCTACTGTGGTCTGGGTCTTACAAGCTTGCTTCCTTATGCCTGACCCACAGCTATAACATCTCGTGGGTCTCAGCTAAATTATCCTTCTGTGAGACCCAGTGTACTCTGCCGCCTTGGGTCTCAGCTGCTATATCCTCTCGTGAGACCCAATGTTCTCTGCCACCTTGGGTCTTACAAGCTTGCTT
The DNA here is from genome assembly GCA_964441705.1 of uncultured Butyrivibrio sp. Taxonomy (GTDB): domain Bacteria; phylum Bacillota; class Clostridia; order Lachnospirales; family Lachnospiraceae; genus Eshraghiella. The sequence continues at coordinate 78,822 of CAYTWF010000001.1, read as the reverse complement.
CCTTATGCCTGACCCACAGCTCTAACGTCCCGTGGGTCTCATCCACAACATCCTTCCGTGAGACCCAGTGTACTCTGCTGCCTTGGGTCTCAGTTGCAACATCCTTTCGTGAGACCCAGTGTGCTTCACGGTCGCAGGTCTTACAAGCTTGCTTCCCTATGCCTGACCCGCAGCTACATCCTCCCGTGGGTCTCAACTAAATTATCCTTCTGTGAGACCCAGTATGCTACTGTAGTCTGGGTCTTACAAGCTTGCTTCCTTATGCCTGACCCAAGCTATAACATCTCGTGGGTCGCAGCCGCATTATTCTCTCGTGAGACCCAGTGTTCTCTGCTGCCTTGGGTCTCAGCTGCAATATACTTCTGTGAGGCCCAGTGTTCTTCGCGGTTGTGGGTCTCATAAGCTTGCTTCCCTATGCCTGACCCGCAGCTACATCCTCCCGTGGGTCTCAGCTTCTATATCCTTCCGTGAGACCCATTGTGCTCCTCCGTCGTGAGTCTCATCTGCCATATTCCTTCGCACTTTTACATAGTAAAAAAGCTCCTCAAACGAGAAGCCATTTAGACAAAAAAATAAGCGCGAGACGGGGATCGAACCCGCGACCTTCTCCTTGGCAAGGAGACGCTCCACCACTGAGCCACTCGCGCATTAAAATGTGATTACGTTTTTCGCAGTCACAAGTGGTAATATACTATATAGACTTTATTTTGTCAACCACTTTTAATAAAAAAAGTGGTTGAATAATGATTTTTTTAGATAAAATATGGCAGTATTTTTGACTCGATAAAATCGATGCGGTCAAAAATTCTTGGTTTGAAGGTTGCTGCTACTCCTATTGCAATGTTTTTCTCGGTATTGACGTAAATAACATTGCCACCATCACCGATTGCCGCATATACATGCTTTGGATTATTTATAATCCACCATAAATACCCATAGGATAAATTGCCAAACCGCTCATCCAGTTTCCGATATGGAACTGTCATCTGCTCAATCCATTCCGGGCTAATCACATGCTGCCCGCGATACATTCCTTTATTCAGACACATCCAACCAATTTTAGCCATATCCGCAGCAGAGAGCGTCAATCCCCAGCCTGCAGTCACTGTCCCCTGTGGGTCCGAATACCACTCATTCTTACGAGGACCTTTATTCATTAGAAAATCAAATTGGTCCTCCTTTGAGCTGTCACCATGTATTGTATGCGCTGGAATTTCAAGCGGGTTAAATAAATACTGGTTTGCAAAATCAACCAGCCTCATTTTGGTGGCTTTTTCAATAATTCCAGACATAATCTGAATTCCCAGAGTTGAATACTTAAAATCGCCTGTGATTCCAGACCTTCCTCCAAGGAGGTCTAATGCCGCCTTAGTCCAGTCCTCACTTGTGCATACCTTTGTCCAGGGTTCTGATTTGTACTTGTAGGGGGCTGACATGGTAATAAGATGTCGAATCGTTACCTGTTGTATTGTTTTTTCTCCACGCTTGGTAATATAGTCCGGAAATAAATCCAATACCCTTTGGTTAACGCTGTGAATAAGACCTTTATCAAGTGCAATTCCTGTCAAAATTCCAATCACACTCTTGGTAACCGACATAACATTTAATGCATCACCCTTTTGAAATCCATTCCAAAATCCATCATACACAGCAGTTCCATCTTTAATAACTGTAATCTCACATATATTAGGCTCCTGTTCCTGCACAATTCTTTGGATTTCTGACATTGCTTTGTCCATATATCTGCTCGCTTTCTTCTAGAATTTGAAGCCGGCTTTTCTTTATTTCAGTACTGATATATCTATGCTATATCGATTAAAAATTGATTGCAAGGACTTTCTGATTATTTCTATATGCCCGTACTTCGTTTACAGTCTGAAAAAGCCTCCCAAGTTGCAGGAGACTTTTTCACAAAATAATATGATTACTTTGATGCTGTTTTTTTCTTTTCTGTGTATATGACGCAAGCAATAAGCAGTATTCCTACAGCTGCTACAGCTAACCAGATACCCAGATGACTGTTTTCTCCAAGACTAGGTGACATTAAATCATCGCCATTTGGATTGTTAGTTGTCGGTTTATTCGGTGTATTTGGTTTATTTGTGACAGGGCCATTGTTGCTTTGAACAGCAGCCTTTATTTCTGAACGGTCACGTACTCTCAATCTGTTACCCTCTGCATCATGAGATACGAAGCCTACAGCACTGATATATGCACCTTCTTTTACAAAATCCTCAAGCTTCTGTGATGCAGAATCTGAATAATCGATATATCCGTCAACAAACACTCTGCAGCTCTTTCCACTGTCATCCATAACCTCAATGCTGTCAATGAGACCACTTGTAACCCTGACGCTCTTAACAACACCCTGTACACGAACAAGCTTACCAAAATTGGTATTATAATCATCAGCCTCTTTTGTGGTTACATCACTGATAACAACATTTTTTGTTCCCTCAAGCACCTTAACATTAATTGCTGAAAGCTGCTTATCTCCGTTATAGGCACTGATAGTTCCTGTTACCATAACCTGGTCACCACGACGAATTGTGTTGTCATCAATCGGGAATACGTTGATGCCGTTGCCCTTTTCGTCCTGAATGTATATTGTATTGAAAAATGCATTTCCAGTCTCTGCAGTTCCGTTTGCAACTGTACCTACTACGGTAAATACGTCTCCCTCACTGCCAGTCCTTACATCTTCCATAGAGCTGATTACAGGCTCCTTTTGAACCATGTCAAGAATGTTCTGAGCAATAATTCCATTGGAATAGCTTACCTGGTCCTCAGTTGATACTTCAAAATTAGAACAGAATACTGTACCGGATACAAACACACGTCCTGTTCCTACAGCCTCTGTTGCCATTGCAACAACATCTCCCTGCTTGACAACTGCATCCGCTTCATTATACGTAAATCCAGTTGCTGTTGCGTTAATAACAGGCTTATCATGACCAAGTGCCGGAGCCTTGCTGTTGATAGAGAAGGTAGTTTCATGTCCATATACAATTGCTTCTCCATTTCCAACTGAAACTGAACAACCTGAATATGAGCTATATGGAAGTCCTGAAGCAACAACTCCCTCAAGAACCTTATTCACAACCGCATCTGCGGATGTAGTATTAAAATCATTAAAATAGAGACGGAATGGCTGATTTCCTTTTTCAACCAAATCTACAATCTCATCATCGTTAATTCTTACTGTGGAACCAATTCCTTCGAGAAGTTTATTAGCCTGTTCATAGCTTGTATATGGACTTCCGTCGCTTGAATCCTGATAATCAGCAAGTCCACATACTACTACAGTACCACCACCTGCTACATAATCTTTAACAAGCTCAACAAAGCTGTCTTCAAAGGTGCTTACCGCTGCATCACCAGTATAGCTGCTTGTATACTTAAGAGGTGCAGATATTACAAAAAGTGCAACATCCTTTAAGGTCTCTGCTGTAATAGTTTCACCAGGCTGTGCAATTTTTACCTGAATATTATCAGCGGTTCCCATGTTGATGAAGTTCCCCATATTTCCTGAATAATAGCCGTTAACATAATCGTTATAATGTGTACCGTCAATCAGTACCTTTGTGGCAATTGAAGGATGAGATACGCTAAGCTTAAGAACATCTGTAAAAGTATATTCCTCTCCTCCTATTTTAGCCTTCATCTGGACATTAATATTAAAGCCGCCGGCCTCCGTTGCCTCATATGGAAATTCATATGTATATGAAGACTTGGATGCAATTATTCCATTTGTGCCAATAGTTGCTGCATCGGCAGTATGAAAAGGACTGTCCTGACCTTCCATCGTATATGTTAATGAAACAACCTGCATATCCTCACCAAGATTATTATATATCTGGCTTGATACATTAACTGAATCACCCTTAATTGGCATTGCTACACTGCTGGCTGTTTTGGATATACCGGCATTAACACTTTCTCCAACCCATACAGGTGCTGTAACAGCAATGTTTTTATCTGCCTGTGTAATTCTTAAGTAATAATATCCATAGGTTGAAGTAAGATTATCAAAAACAAGGTCTGCACTGCCACCTGTAAAGGTCTGCTCAGCCAATGTCTGTCCGCCATTAACAATAACCTCTACCTTGGTGCTTCCCTTTGTATCCGTTGGGTCCTTTATTGATACTTCAATCTTTACGCTGTCCTGGTCATCAAGAATTGAACCCATGGCATTGCCATTTAATGAATAGAGAATAGAAAGGTCATTATCCTCTGTTGCATATACTCTGTAATTCTTCATTGCATCATATATAGCTTCCTCTGTAAGTTCACTTGCAAGAACTACGCTTCGTGCTGTATTGGAATCACCCCAGTTACCCTTATGATTATCCTGATTATTGGCAGGAGCCACATGCCAGCCCTTATCAAGAGCACGGGTGTAGTAGCTGTAGGATGGGAAATATCCGGTTGCTCCAATTGCACCCTCACCATTGCCTACCTCAATTAATGTCATCTGATTATCCGTAACTGTATCAAATAATGCAAAATCCATGAAATCACCAAAGGTATCACCTGGATGATTGAACTGTGATATTGTCTCAGGATTTTCATTAAGAGTATTAAAATACTCCTGAAGTACTGTGTAATTATCTCCCTTTTTGTAAGGAGCAAGATTTCTACTTTCAAAGCCCTTTGAATTAAAGGTGTTAATATGTCCAGGTGAACCACCTGACCATGTCATCTCAAAGCCATACAGACCAATAAAGGTTCCATTCTCTGCTGCATTAATATCACGAGCTCCCTGTCTGCCCTCATTCCAATCACTGCTTACGCTTTCAGCTTCTGAATCTCCCAAATGCATTTTTGCATCAACTGCTGCCCCATCAAATGAGTTGGAATGGTCAGTAAGTGCTAGGAAATCAAGGTTTGGAACCTTCGCTGCATGAGCATAGGCCTGTGCAACTGTACCTGTACCATCTGACAAATTAGTATGTGCATGAAGCTGTCCAAAATACAGCTTATAATCATCAAGGTTTACTGGTGCTTTGTAGGTGAGTGTATATACTTCTCCTGTTTTGGCTGGCTGGTCCCCTGCTGCAGGCTTGTATGCAACAGCTTTAATAATAACAGGCTTATCACTTGATGGTGTTTCTGATATTTCTAATGGATTAGCATACTTCTGTGCAGCTACAGTAACGTCAGGGTCAGCCGGTGCTGTTCCATTTGTTGAAATAGTATAGAATATCTGTATTCCATCAGCTGCACTTAATGTAATCTTCTGTCCAGCTTCAACACTAGCTCCATTCTTAGGACTGGCATTCAGTTCAAGACCTTCTGCTGTTGGCTCCTCCGGAGCTTCTGGAGTTGTTGAAGTACTTTCAGCCTTATAGAACTTCAACTGGAACATGCCCTCGCTGCCTGCGTTAATTTTTCCATAAGCACTCCAATAGGAATTACTTGCGTACCACTCCATATACAGGCTGCGTCCCTTATTCTTAATGTACCAGGTGCCATCAGCTGCCTCTTCAAGAGTCCATTTGTCATTTACCTCACCAAGAGGCATGCTGCTGTAACCGGCTCCAAGTGCTATTTTTTGACTGTTATATGTAAAGCTGAAGGTCCCATCCCCATTATCGGATACGGTCCATACATCCTTATCAGTATAGCCAGAAAGCTTATTGTCACTTCCAACTGTTACGGCAGTTCCCTTATTGTAATAACCATTATATTCACCAGATAAAGCCATATTGTATGCCGGTGCATATATGACAACCTTATCTCCATCAGCAATCGTTGCCGCTGCTGCTTGTTTAATTGTATATCTTAAGGTCTGTGTTGCACTTTTTACTCCATTAAGCTCTGCAACAGCCTTTAAAGTACACGCCGCTGTTATTACAGGCTTGTTAGCACTGCTGTATAACTTACGTGCACTGTTAGTAGCATCCGCCGGGTCAGTGTCATCCATTGTATAATAGATTGCTGCTCCAGCTGTTGTTGAGGTTAAAACTACCTCAGTTCCACTTACAACACTGCCAGCCTGTGGTGCTGCTACAGGTGCTGCTGTAGCCAGTGTTGCTCCTTCGGCAAGCTTGTATAAAGTAAATTTAGATGCATAACCTGTACCATCTGCTGTTGAGTTCATATAACGTCTGAACTTATTAGATGAATTCGTATTGCTTGCAAGTTTAATCGTATGCGCACTATCAGCAAACTCTACCTTACCATTTGCAAATGTATAACTCCATGCATATTCGCCTTCAATAACTTTGTTACTTCCTGTATCTGGTGCAACATATTTATCACCAAGCTTGATTTTAGCTGTCCCAGCAACTGAATCTACTGTGATATCAGCAATAATTGTATCAGTTGGTGTTATGCTTCCACCTGACGGACTAACTTGATGAGCTGTTAACCAGCCTGATTCAAGACGTCCTACTGCATATCCTGTATCAACTGCCATTACATATTTGCCCGTTGTAAATTCGGCTTCTGTTGCAATTGAATTGCAGCTGTCGCCTGTGTCTGCAAAGGATACCGCTGGAACAGCGGTAATCAATGTGAGAACAGCCAGTAATGCAGCCATCGCTCTTTTAATAAATCTCCCTGCCTTCATATTTTTCTCCTTTTATTAACTTATGATTTAATTAATCTATATAAAAACTGTTACTTTGTCTTTGCCATTAATCTGGCACTGATAAAAGCAACAATTGGTACCGTAAGTAAGATTCCCATTGCACCTGCCACACTCTGTATTATTTCAATACATATGTAATCTGTGTTAATCAGCTGAATAAATGGAATATCGTAGGTCTGAATAAGTATAAGCATATTCAGTGATGAGCCTGCAAATGCAAGTATCAGGGTATTAGCCATTGTTCCCATTGCATCCTTTCCTATATGCATGCCGGAACGAAACAGTTCTTTTGATGTCATGGCATCATTCTGAGTGCGAAGCTCCCATATGGATGAAGCAATTCCAAGTGCAACGTCCATAACTGCACCAAGTGCTGATATAAGAACACCACACACCAGCAATCCCTTTATCTTCAAACCCTTGTCCGCACCATATAAAAGAAGGTTCTCTGCCTCCGACATATTGAAACCATTCATTGGTGTAATTGCACCTACAATACCGGCAATACCACCGGCAGCAACAACACCGGTAACACAGCCAAGAATTGCACAAAGCGTTTTTTGGGAAAAACCATTAAGAAGGATTAACGAGCCTGCTGCCGTTACCGCAACAATTCCAATAGTTACAGAAATTGCAGCTGCTCCCTTGATTAATCCCGGAATCAGAATGAACCATATACTCACAAGTGTAAAAACAAGTCCCAAAAGTGCCCCAATTCCTTTTTTGCCGCCAAGAACAGCCAGAAGAATAAAGAATGCTATTACAAGCACTCCAATTATTATGCCTCTGTTATAGTTAAACAATGATGCATAGTAGCTTCCATCATCATCTGTTAATATTCTGACAATTATCTTATCTCCCTTGTCCAAATCAACATTAAAAAGTGCACTCATGTTATTTGTCAGAGTCATTATCTCATCCTTATGCTTTCCAGTAAGAATGCGGATTTCAAGCTCCTGAGTTCCAACACGTCTTCCTTCTGCATTATCATAATCAGCTGCTGCATTGTCCTCAAGCACTGCACTAACCTGCGCCTTATCGTATACAAGCTGGCCTGCACTGGCAGTTACCTCTCCATCTGCCTGCCTGTTAAGTATAATCCCACAGACCACCATTCCAATCAGAATTAACGCTGACACTATAGCCGGAATAAATTTCTTCATATTAAATATCTCTCCACACAATTTCTCATTTATTTACTCTGTATATAAACTCTATAGTCTGAATATAAAATCCATTAGCACTTTAAGGTAAGTATGGTGTAAAATATTTGTAAATGATGAAAGTTATGTAATAACAATATTTTTTTACAGGGATGAGGTGCAATATGAAATACCTGACAGTCAACAGGCTTAGTGATACAGAATTGGACGCTGTTAATTCATTAATCAGCTATTGTTCAGCTGCAGAGCAGCTAAAATACAGCTTTTTTACAGGAGAATCCGGTTGTGAGGAAGATTATTATATATTATGCTGCGAAGAACAGCTTGTAGGCTTTATGTCATGCTTTGCCGGTGATACCATAGAGCTTTCAGGAATTGTGCACCCTGATTACAGAAGACAGCATATTTTCACCAATATGTACAGGAAAGCAAGCGAACATTTTTCTGATTCAAAGATTGTTTTCTCAGGGCATGATAATTACCCCGGTCTTCGTCAATGTGCCAATGCTCTTGGATATGCCAATAGTAATCATGAATATCTTATGGAATATACCGGTGCTGATATACAATGCCACTCCCAGCTTGAGATGGAAGCAGATAATGACAGCACCTTTTACTATTACCTTGGTGATGAATATATTGGTCAATGTTCTCTTTTTGAGGATGGGCAGACTGTAAATATTTACAATGTAGAGGTGGACAAAGATTATCGCGGCAGAGGCTATGGACGCCAGATTCTTTGTGATATCCTTAACAATGTGGTCAACAGGGATAAAAGAATAATTCTTCAGGTGTCAGAAAGCAACAAACCCGCCTGCCGGCTTTACGCTGGCTGCGGGTTTGAGATAATTGATTCCGTTGTATTTTATTCAAGATTGGTGTAGCCCATAAGGTATTGGTCTACTTCCCTGGCTGCGTCACGTCCCTGTCTGATTGCACGGACTACCAGAGACTGCCCTATATGCATATCACCAGCCGTGAAGACCTTAGGTACGTTGGTTGCAAAGCCGTCGGCCGAGGTTTTAACATTGGTGCGTTCATTAAGCTCAACACCAAAGGCATCTGCAACATATTTCTGTGTTCCCAGAAAGCCTGCTGCAATAAGTACAAGCTCGCATGGGAGCTCAAATTCACTTCCGGCAACCTCTGCCATCATCATTCTTCCTGTCTTTTCATCCTTTTTGGACTCAAGCTTAACACAGATAAGCCTGGTAAGTCTGCCGTTCTTGTCTTTAACAAATTCCTTAACAGTGGTCTGATAGATACGAGGGTCGTGTCCAAATACAGCAATTGCCTCCTCCTGACCATAATCTGTTTTATTGACCTTTGGCCATTGCGGCCATGGATTGCCGGCGCTGCGCACATCAGGTGCCTTTGGCATCATTTCCAGCTGGGTAATGGATTTGCAGCCCAGACGGATTGAGGTTCCCACGCAGTCATTTCCCGTGTCACCACCACCGATAACAACAACATTTTTGCCCTTAGGGTCAATGTATTTTTTATCCTTAAATTCAGAATCCAGAAGACTTTTGGTTACTGACTTCAGGTAGTCCACTGCAAAATATATGCCCTCTGCATCACGGCCTTCTGCCTTGATATCTCTTGGATTAGCAGCTCCGCAGGCAAGAATTACAGCATCATATTCCTTAAGGAGTTCTTTCGCCTTCACATCCTCGCCAACGTTGGTATTGGTTACAAATTCAATACCCTCCGCCTTCATGTGGTCGATGCGCCTGTCAATTACCCACTTTTCAAGCTTCATATTAGGGATTCCGTACATAAGCAGTCCGCCAACCCTGTCAGCACGCTCGTAGACTGTTACCTGATGTCCGCGCATATTGAGAAGGTCTGCTGCCGCCAGACCCGAAGGACCGGAGCCGATAACAGCCACTCTTTTGCCGGTTCTTACAGCCGGAATATCCGGAGTAACATAGCCATGCTCAAAGGCATATTCAATAATTGTCTTTTCATTTTCCTTAGTACTTACAGGGTCTCCATTAAGGCCACAGGTACAAGCCTTCTCGCAAAGTCCCGGGCATACCCTTGAGGTAAATTCAGGGAAATTGCTGGTCTTGGCGAGACGGTGATAGGCTCTTTTGTAATTGCCAAGGTACAGCAGCTCATTCCACTCAGGAATGAGGTTGTTAAGTGGGCAGCCTGATATCATTCCCTTAAGCATTTTACCGGACTGGCAGAAAGGTACACCACAGTCCATACATCTTGCAGCCTGTGTCTGCTGCTGTTCAAGAGGAAGTTGGGTATGGAACTCATTAAAATTACTGATTCTTGTCTTAGGCTTAGCGGCCTCACTGTCTACTCTGTTATAATCTAAAAATCCTGTTGGTTTTCCCATTATTATCTTCCTCCTTCCTTACTTCTTCATTGCATAAAATGCTTCAATCTGCGCCTGTTCACTGGAAAGGCCCTTCTCTTCCATAAGAACAATGGTGTTAAGCATCTTTTTATAATCAATTGGCATTACCTTCTTGAATTTAGGAAGATATTCGCTGAAATTATCAAGAATCATCTTGCCCTTTTCTGAATTGGTATATGCTACGTGCTTCTGAATCATCTGCTTAAGCTCAAATACGTCGTATTTGTCAGTTACCTCCTCAGAGGTTACGAGCTCCTTGTTAAGGTTGAGATACAGCTTATTGTCCTCATCAAGGATATAGGCAATTCCACCACTCATTCCGGCTGCAAAATTCTTACCTGTTCTTCCAAGAACAACAACTCTTCCGCCTGTCATGTATTCGCAGCCATGCTCTCCAACGCCCTCAACTACAGCTGTTGCGCCTGAGTTACGAACGCAGAAGCGTTCTCCTGCCACACCATTAATATAGGCTTCACCACTGGTTGCACCATATAAAGCAACATTACCTATAATAATATTTTCATCATATCTAAAGGCTGAACCGGTTGGTGGATATACAATAAGCTTGCCGCCTGAAATACCCTTGCCAAAATAATCATTTGAATCACCTACAAGCTCAATGGTAAGTCCCTTAGGTATAAATGCTCCAAAGCTCTGTCCACCATTGCCATTACATCTTATTGTGTAGGTATCCTCTGGAAGCTTATCATCATACATTCTTGTTATCTCAGCTCCAAACATCGTACCAAAGGCACGGCTTGTAGTATTGGTAACATCGATTTCAAGGCTTCTCTTCTGCTGTTTTTTCAAAGCAGGCATAAGCTCCTTGATAAGCACCTTGGAATCCAGGGTTTTCTCCAGACCAAAATCATATACATTTTTATGCTGGTAATCCATTCTGCTGTCAGCAGCATATGGGTTGTTAAGAATTGCTGAAAGGTCAAGCTTGCCATCCTTTCCGCCTGCTGCCGCTTTTTTCTGGAAAAGAACGTCGCTTCTTCCACACATCTCATCAATTGTTCTAAAGCCCAGCTTTGCCATATACTCTCTTAATTCCTCTGCCACAAACCTCATAAAGTTCACAACATATTCCGGCTTGCCTGCAAATCTTTTACGAAGCTCAGGATTCTGAGTTGCCACACCAACCGGACAGGTATCAAGGTTACATACTCTCATCATTACGCAGCCCAGTGTTACAAGTGGTGCTGTTGCGAAGCCAAATTCCTCTGCTCCCAGAAGACATGCAATTGCCACATCACGTCCCGTCATAAGCTTACCATCGGTCTCAACAATAACCTTATTACGAAGACCATTCTGTATAAGTGTCTGATGTGATTCAGCAAGTCCAAGCTCCCACGGAAGTCCCGCATTGTGAATTGAGCTTCTTGGTGCTGCTCCAGTACCTCCGTCATAGCCTGAGATAAGAATTACCTGGGCTCCCGCCTTGGCAACTCCGGCTGCTACAGTACCCACACCGGCCTCTGATACAAGCTTAACAGAAATTCTTGCTTTATCATTGGCATTTTTAAGGTCATATATAAGCTGTGCCAAATCCTCAATTGAATAGATATCATGATGAGGTGGTGGAGATATAAGGCTGACTCCCGGCGTAGAAAGTCTTGTTTTGGCAATCCATGGATATACCTTTCCTCCCGGCAGATGTCCACCCTCACCAGGCTTGGCACCCTGTGCCATCTTAATCTGAATTTCGTTGGCACTTACCAGGTATCTTGATGTAACACCAAATCTTCCCGATGCTACCTGCTTAATTGCTGAACATTTGTTAAGTCCGTCAGGTCCTATACTAAGACGCTCTATGCTCTCGCCGCCTTCTCCTGAATTAGACCTTCCGTGAAGCATATTCATGGCAATTGCCAGTGTCTCATGCGCCTCCTGGGAAATTGAGCCATAGGACATCGCACCTGTCTTAAAGCGTTTTACAATCTCTTCAACGCTCTCAACCTCCTCAATTGGAACACCCTTTTCCGGGAATTTAAAGTCCATATTGCCTCTAAGTGTTACAGGGTCCATTTCCTCATTAATAAGTTGGGAATATTCCTTAAAGGTTGCATAATCACCGTTTCTTGCTGCAAGCTGAAGGAGATGAATGGTCTGAGGATTATACAGATGCTCCTCCTTGCCGCTTCTGAGCTTATGGCTTCCAACACTGTCAAAGGTCTCATCACAGGTAAGACCCAACGGGTCAAAGGCCTTTGTGTGTCTCGCGTTTATATCATTTTCGATATCTTTTAATGTAATACCGCCAACTCTGCTTACTGTTCCGGTAAAATATCTGTCAATCACTTCAGGGTCAATACCAATTGCTTCAAATATCTTGGAGCCCTGGTATGACTGAATTGTTGAAATACCCATTTTGGAGGCAATCTTTACAATACCTGAAAGAATTGCCTTATTATAATCATCTACAGCTGCATAATAGTCCTTATCCAGAAGGTCAATATTAATAAGCTCCTTAATTGTATCCTGCGCAAGATATGGGTTAATTGCGCATGCTCCATAGCCTAAAATTGTTGCGAAATGATGTACCGTTCTTGGCTCTCCGCTTTCAAGTATCATTGCAACGCTTGTTCTTTTCTTGGTTGTTACCAGATGCTGCTGCATTGCTGATACTGCAAGAAGAGACGGAATTGCCACGTGATTCTCATCAACTCCTCGGTCAGACAAGATAAGTATATTAGCTCCGTCTCCATGAGCCCTGTCTGCCTCAACGAACATTCTCTCAATGGCTTTTTCAAGTGATGTGTTCTTATAATATGTCAGCGGAATCTCTGCAACCTTAAAGCCCTCAATATTCATGGATTTAATCTTAAGCAGGTCCGTATTGGTAAGTATCGGATTGTTAATGCGAAGCATACGGCAGTTTTCAGCCTTTTCCTCAAGGAGATTGCCATCCTCGCCAATATATACTGAGGTGGAGGTAACAATCTGCTCACGAAGAGCATCTATAGGAGGATTGGTTACCTGTGCAAACAGCTGCTTAAAATAATCAAAAAGTGAAGGGTTCTGCTTGGATAATGCTGCAAGTGGGGTATCCACACCCATTGCTGCAATTGGTTCTCCACCGTTCTTGGCCATAGGAAGAATTGCGGCATTAAAATCCTCATAGGTATAGCCAAAAGCTCTCTGAAGTCTGGCTCTCTCATCCTTATTGTACTCAAGTACCTTTTTATTAGGAATCTTAAGGTCATGAAGCTGAATAAGATTATTATCAAGCCACTCGCCATAAGGCTTTCTTGTGGCGTATTTTTCCTTAAGCTCCTCGTCATCAATTACTCTTCCGGCAACAGTGTCAACCAGAAGCATTTTGCCCGGACGCAGTCTTTCTTTTACCTTAATGTTGGATGGCTCAATGTCAAGAACGCCAACCTCCGATGACAGTACAAGATAATCATCATTGGTAATGTAGTAACGTGATGGACGAAGTCCGTTTCTGTCAAGAACCGCACCCATTATGTCGCCATCGCTGAAAAGAATTGATGCAGGTCCATCCCATGGCTCCATCATGGTTGCATAATACTGATAGAAATCTCTTTTCTCAAGATTCATAAGCTTGTTATTCATCCAAGGCTCAGGAATTGTAATCATTACTGCCAGTGGAAGGTCCATGCCGCTCATTACCAGAAATTCAAGGGTGTTATCAAGCATTGCGGAATCAGAGCCCTCTGTATTAACAACAGGAATAACCTTGTGCATATTGCCCTTAAAATACTGACTTTCCATATTTTCCTCACGGGCCAGCATCTTATCAGCATTGCCCTTGATTGTATTAATTTCGCCATTATGTACAATAAATCTGTTAGGGTGTGCTCTTCTCCAGCTTGGATTGGTATTGGTGCTGAATCGTGAATGAACAATTGCAATTGCTGATTCATAATCACTGCTGCAAAGGTCTGCAAAAAAAGTTCTCAGCTGGTCTACCAGAAACATTCCTTTATATACTATTGTTCTGCTTGAAAGAGATACAACGTAGGTATCCTCATTACTCTGTTCAAAAACCTTTCTTACTATGTACAGTCTTCGGTCAAATGGGAGTCCCTTTTCGCAGTCCTGTGGTCTTTTGACAAAGCCCTGTACAATTGAAGGCATTACTGCTATTGCCTTGCTGCCAAGGACCTCAGGATGTGTAGGTACCTGTCTCCAGCCTAAGAATTCAAGGCCTTCCTTAGCTACAATAATCTCAAACATTTTCATTGCCTGTTTTTTCTTAAGCTCATCCTGAGCGAAAAAGAACATGCCGACGCCATAGTCCCGCTCCTGTCCCAGCTCTATACCAAGTGGCTTACATGCCTTTGAAAAGAATTTGTGTGAAATCTGAAGCATGATTCCTACACCGTCTCCGGTCTTACCCTCTGCATCCTTACCTGCCCTGTGCTCCAGGTTCTCTACTATACTAAGTGCGTTCTCAACTGTCTTATGGGTCTTCACTCCCTTGATATTGACAATTGCACCGATTCCACAGTTATCATGCTCAAACTGCGGATTATATAATCCAACGTTTTGCTTATTTGTGCTGTTCATACATCCCTGTCCCTTCTGTAATTTTTTCTCAATATACTCTCTGTTTTTCAGAATGTAAATAGGGAGGCATTGGTAAATTGTCAGATAATTTCATAATTTATATTTTATAATACTGTTATCTGATAATTTAGTTTTTTTTCACGTTGAAATATTCAATTTCAAAGACCCTTATCTGCTCTTTTTTCGGTCCCTGCTTAATAATATTAAGTTATAAGGTGGACCTACACCGAGACAGGGTTTTTCCAACTTATTTTTATTATTTTCTTAGACTTAATAATCGCAAATTATATTGAAAATTGTAGTTTTAACGGCTAATATATAAGAAGAATACTACATTTGAGAATCAAGGAGACTGTTACCATGAAGCATAATAAGAAAAAAGAAATGAAATTCATTAATTATAGAAGCTATCTTACAGCAATTATTGTGCTTGCTGCCGGGGTAATTATTTTTAATATAATGTACAGAGTTAATACTGTATTCGCAACCAGCTACTCCAATACCGTCTACCCGCATATAGTCAGAGTACTTGGTGCTATATGCTCTGTTTTTCCCTTTTCAGTATTTGAGCTGATGATATGTCTTGGCATACTGTGGCTGCTGTTTGCAATTATAAGGCTTATCGTGTATGCAATAAAATACCACAGCAAGGCTGAGCTATTCCACTTTACATACAGACTAAAAAAATCTCTTTTGAATCTGGCATGTGTTGTGCTTGCAGTACTGCTTGTATATTCCCTTAACGGTGGTGTGAACTATTACAGACTGCCCTTTTCAGTATGTGCCAATATACGCACCGGTGAATATACCAATGAACAGCTGGCAACGCTTTGTAAGCAGCTCATATCTGATGCCAACGATTATTCCGAAAAGATTGCACTGGATAGCAACGGACATTATACCTTAAGCGGAATTGATGAAAGAAGCGAAGCCTCTGATGCAATGCGTGAGCTTTCCGATAAATATCCCTGTCTTACAGAATACCACCCTAAGCCCAAGCCGGTATTTTTCTCCAAGGTTATGTCCTCCTTTAACATATCAGGAGTCTATTCACCATTTACCACTGAGGCTAACTACAATAATGATGTAACAGATGTGGAAAAGCCTTACACAATGTGCCATGAGCTGTCACATTTAAGCGGCTTTATGAGGGAGGATGAGGCTAATTTCATTGCATATCTGGGATGTATGGAATCAGATGTACCTGAATTCAATTACAGCGGAACAATGTTCGCACTTATCAATGTAATCAATGAGGTATACGCCTGCTGTGATTATGAGGTATACAAAGAGTTATATCTGTCAATGAATGAACAGGTAATATCGGACCTGCAGTTCCAGTCAGATTACTGGGAGCAATATGAGGATACGGTTGCCGCCTCAGTATCCAGCTCTGTGAACAACACCTACCTCGTTACCAACGGTCAAAGTGATGGTGTCAGAACCTATGACCATGTAACTGAGCTGCTGCTGGCCTACTACTATAATTAATTAAAGCAGGGGCAACCCTGCTTTAAATTATCTTGCTCTATGTCTGCTCTCCGGTTGCTTCTCCGGCTGAACAATTATGTCTATCGCCTTAGGTACAACAGTTATTACTACGTGCTGATGCTCGTCACCGTTCTCTCCATCAATTGTCCATGCAACAGAATCCCTGCTGTCAAATACAATCCTGTCTGTTTTGAATCTGTCCACCATTGGGCTTTCCTGATTCTTTGAAAACATTCCCGCTACAACCTGCTGCAGTTCCAACGGATTCTTGGGCTCACGCACAAGGGCAACCTCAAAAAGTCCGTCATTCATATTA
The DNA here is from genome assembly GCA_964441705.1 of uncultured Butyrivibrio sp. Lineage (GTDB taxonomy): Bacteria > Bacillota > Clostridia > Lachnospirales > Lachnospiraceae > Eshraghiella. Next base: position 62,344 of record CAYTWF010000001.1, on the reverse strand, counting down.
ACATTTCTTCCTGTTATTCCCTTAAATCCTCCAACTGACTGGGAATTGGCAACCATTCCGTATATGTATCTGCCGGAAAATTCCATATCATTGCAGCTTACTGTCATATCATAGGTCTGTATTTTGGACAGGCTTCTAAGACTCTCAAGTATATATGCCTGGTGTCCCAGAACATTCTTAGCGCTTTGTGGTGTCTTGTAAGATACTTCCGTAAAAAGACCAAAGGCGGCAATATAATTAAAATACCTGCCATTCATTCTCCCTAAGTCGCACTGAAATACCTCACCATCTGCAATCTGTCTGGCTGCCTTGACCATATCCTTGGGAATTCCAAGGCTTCCTGCAAAATCATTAGTTGAACCTGCAGGAATATATCCTATCTTAGGTCTTGAATTGCGGTGTGTCTTGGCCGCTGATATTACCTCATTAAGAGTACCATCGCCTCCGCTGCACACAATCATATCATACAGCCCGTCTGCTTCGCATACCTTATCATATCCATCCAGTGCGTGCTGGGTCGGGTAAGCCGTAACCTCAAAGCCTGCTTTTGTAAAAATATTAATAATCTCAAGTAAACGGTTCTTAATTAATCCCTTTCCTGAAAGGGGATTAAAAATAAATAATAACTTTTTCATTCTCCACTATCCTATCTGTCCCACTTGTCACACATTGAATTAATCTGGTCAGCAAATCTTGCAAGGTCCTTATTGGCGCCTCCTTCGTTATGCTTAATAACTGTAAGCAATCTTCTGCCTGCTGCCAGCAGTCTCTCAAATACATTAGATACCTTAGATGGTTCTGTTCGCTGGACAGTCTCTTTTCTAACCGGAACGCCCTCCACAACACAGCTGTCAGCCGCCAGGTCATATATTGTTCCAGAGTACGGTGCCATCGTATCAAATCCATGCTCATCCTTCAGGCATTTTGCAAATTCATCACACACAGAATCCTCACCATGTACAACGAATACCTTTGACGGCTTCTGCTTAAAGGCCTCTACCCATTTAATAAGTCCTGCCTTATCAGCATGACCGCTGACGCCCTCCAGCTTAACCACATTCGCCATAACGTCAATGGTCTCACCAAACAGCTTAACCTCTGTTGCTCCGTCAAGGAGTGTTCGTCCCAGAGTTCCAATTGCCTGATAACCAACAAATACTACTGTACTGTCTTTTCTCCACAGGTTGTGCTTAAGGTGGTGTCTGATTCGTCCGGCCTCACACATACCTGATGCGGAGATAATTACCTTAGGTTCATTATCAAAATTAATTGCTTTGGATTCATCACTTGTAACCGAAAGAGTAAGTCCCGGGAATCTGATAGGATTAATTCCCTTCGAAAGCAGTGCAGCTGCATCCTCGTCAAAGCAGTCGTTCTCATTCTTGTAGAACACCTGAGTTGCCTCTACTGCCAGCGGACTGTCCACGTACACCTTAAAGCCTTCATGTCCCTTAACAAGTCGGTCATGCTTAATCTTACGAAAATAATACAGCATCTCCTGAGTTCTTCCAACAGCAAAGGACGGAATAACCACATTGCCACCATTGTCAAAGGTTGTCTGGCATATATTAGTAAGCTGCTGCACATAATCTACATCTGTATCATGGAACCTGTCTCCATAGGTAGACTCCATAACTACATAATCTGCATCTTCTATATAATGAGGGTCCTTGATAAGAGGTCTGTTAACATTACCAATATCCCCTGAAAATACTATTTTCTTCGTAACACCCTCTTCTGTTATCCACAGCTCAATACTTGAAGAGCCAAGCAGGTGTCCTGCATCTGCAAATCTTACATCAATTCCTTCGCACAAATTCCATCTAACATCATATGCAGCTCCCTGAAACAGGCGCATTACTCCATCTGCATCATTAATTCGATACATTGGTTCAACCTCAGGGCGTCCGGCTCTTATAGCCTTCCTGCTCTTCCACTCAGCCTCAGTCTGCTGAATATGTGCTGAATCTCTAAGCATTATTCTGCACAAATCCGCTGTGGCATCTGTTGCATATACAGTTCCCCTAAAGCCTCTTGCATACAGATATGGCACCATTCCTGAATGGTCAATATGTGCATGTGTAAGAAAAACATAATCAATATCCGATATGTTGTCTGGCATACGCTGCTGCTCGTCTGCATCCTGTCCCTGCTCCATACCACAATCAATAAGAATATACTTACCGCACGCGTTAATAATGTGACAGCTTCCGGTTACCTCATGGTCTGCTCCTAAAAAAGATAATCTCATGTTCCCGCCTCCGTATCTTAATATTTTATCCTGATTCAATTATACTTCAAAAAACTGTAGACGTACATAATTAATTAGTATAAAATCTACATATATTAATGTAAAGGTGTGATTAAATATGAATTTTTTATACTGGCTGCAATCAATCAGACAGCCCTTTCTTGACGCTGTTATGTCCTGTGTAACATATCTGGGAAGCGACATAATCATTATAGCGTCACTATGTATAGCCTACTGGTGCCTTAACAAAAAACTGGCTTATAAATTGGGGTTTACTTATTTTATATCAGGTCTTCTGGTTCAAGGACTTAAGGTAGCCTGCAGGATTGAGCGTCCATGGGTTCGTGACAGCCGTCTGTATCCTGTTGAAGCAGCAAAAGCAGGTGCCACAGGCTATTCCTTTCCAAGTGGACATACTCAGGGAGTTACCGGTCTTTTCAGCTCTCTTGCTTTTCACATTAAAAAGACTTGGACATCTATTGCAGCTGCAATAATTATTGTCCTTGTTATTTTCTCAAGAATGTATCTTGGATGTCATACGCCTGCCGATGTTGGTGTGTCATTTGCCATTACGATTACCACGTCAGTTCTTGTAAGCCTGATATATGACAGGGTCAAAATAAATGCTGCCAAAAGGACAGGCATTGCAATTGCCATAGAGGTAATCTCTGCCGCTCTCATTGGCTATTGCGCATATGTTGTATCTGCCGGGCTTTCCACTCCTGCTCTTACAATGGACTGCTTCAAGGCGGCAGGTGCGGGAATTGGCTTTGGTATTGGCTGGTATATTGAGACCTCCTACATTAAGTTCGACCCTAAAGCCTCTCCTAACATAGGAATTCAAATTGTCAAATTCATTATAGGACTTGGAATCGCCTTGGCTTTAAAGGAAGGCATTAAGGCAGTATTTGGTGAGGGTATTGTTGTAAGTATAATAAGATATGCTGTTCTTGTTCTATGGGTAATTGGATTGTACCCACTGATAATCAGACGTTTTTTCTCTGGTTCTAAATCGAATAAGGAAGCTTAACCGGAAGGCTGTGTTCATTAGTGAATACAGCCTTTCCATTAGTACTCTCTGTTATTTTCTTAACAAGCTCACAATAATCCTTCTCTCTTGCTTCTATATCAAGCTCAACGCAGTCCGTATACACTGTATCTGTTATTACTGCCTGACACAGTGCTGCAATATATTGTATTTTGCCTATTCCATTATAATCTGTAAGTATGTGCGCGCCCATACCAGGTATGCACTGCAAAAGACTGCTGGCCGCCAATGCATCCTTCGATGCCTTAGTGTATGCCCTGACCAGTCCACCTGTTCCAAGGAGTGTTCCGCCAAAATATCTTGTAACAATTATCAGGCAGTTACGAAGATTACAGCCTGTAATCACCTCCAGAATAGGCTTTCCCGCAGTTCCAGAGGGTTCTCCATCATCGGAAAATCTCATTATCTCATTATTATCTCCAAGAACATAGGCATAGCAGTTATGCCTGGCATCCCAATACTGCTTTCTGGCAGCCTCTATATATCCTGTTGCCTCACCCTCGTCTGCAATTGTATATGTTCTGGCAAGAAAACGGGATTTTTTCTCTTCATACAGTCCGTCTCCACCATTATCTATTATTATATATTCTTCCATGGTGCATCCTCCACTTTTGATTATTGTAACATACCAATGTCTGAAATTGGAATTTTTTGTTTATACTTTTTATGAGATTGTTAAGCAAATATTACATTTATGTTTTTTTCTTTATTTCTGAGATATTATTTGTTATACTTATATGGACTAATCGCATAAACAGGAGGCGTCATATGAATTACAGCAGCGACGGAATTAAGAAACGTCAGCGTGAGATAGCTTCACATAAAAATAAAAACAAAACAAAGGCTCTTGCATATATTTTTAAGGGATTTATTACTGTTGTTGTATTCGGTGGTATAACCCTGACCTGCATGGGTGCCGGTGCCATTAATGGAATAATTGAAACTGCTCCGGTTGTTACCCTTGATGATGTTACACCTTCCCAGTACAAGACTACTGTGTATGACTGCAACAACATTCAGACTGAGACCCTTGTTGCCTCTGGTGCCAACCGTATATCAGTGACCATTGACGAGGTACCACAGAATCTTAAGGATGCCTTTGTGGCAATTGAGGATGAAAGATTCTACGAGCATAATGGTATTGATGCCAAGGGTATTATCAGAGCCGCATATATTGGTATTACCAATAATTTCAGATTTACCCAAGGTGCAAGTACAATTACCCAGCAGCTTATAAAGAACAGTGTTTTCTCTGTTGAGAATGAGGACAGTCTTGGAGACAGAGTTAAGCGTAAGATTCAGGAGCAGTACCTCGCTGTCAAGCTGGAGAAAATAGCTGACAAGGAGCAGATTCTTGGCAACTACCTTAACACAATTAACCTTGGTAACAATAACCTTGGTGTACAATCGGCTGCCCATAATTATTTTAATAAGGATGTATCTGAGCTCACTCTTTCAGAATGTGCGGTAATTGCTGCAATAACACAGAATCCATCCTACTACAATCCTATCAGATATCCTGAGCATAACAAATCAAGACGAAAGCTGGTTCTGGATGGTATGCTTGAACAGGGTATGATTAATCAGAGTGAATATGATGAAGCAATTAATGATGATGTATACGAGCGTATTACCAACATTAACAACTCCACTACCTCATCTACTGCTTATTCCTATTATACAGATGCACTTATTCAGGAGATAATGGAAGACCTGATGACTGAGAAGGGCTATTCCTACACGCAGGCCTACAATCTGGTATACAGAGGCGGTCTTTCCATCTATTCCTGTGAGGATTCAGCACTGCAGGATTATGCTGAACATGTAGTTAATGACCCTAACATGTGGAATGGATACCTTGAATATTCCGTTACCCTTCGTTTTCAGGCAAAGGATTCTGCCGGAACGCTTACAAGCTATACTGAGTCGGATTTTCTTAAATACCTTCAGCAGACCTATGGCTCTTCAAGTGACCTGCTGTTTGATACCACTGAGGAGGCCGGTCAGTATATAACAGAATTTGAGAATTATACTCTTGAAGCCTCCGGAAGTACTATGGTAGATAAGACAGAATCCATAACCTATACGGCAGAGCCACAGTGCTCACTTGTGGTAATTGAGAATACTACAGGCAACGTACGTGTAATTATTGGTGGTCGTGGAGATAAGACGGAAAGTCTGGTTCTTAACAGAGCCACAAGCTCTGAAAGGCAGGCAGGTTCAACAATTAAGCCACTCCTTGTATATGCACCTGCAATTGATACCTGCGGATATACCCTTGGAACTGTTATTGACGATACGCCATATGCTTACGATAATGGTCAGGTCATCAAGAACAATGATAAGCTGTATAAGGGCTACGTTACTCTTCGACAGGCGCTTGCTGAATCCCGTAATATTCCGGCTGTCAAGACACTTGCGGATATCGGAATATCTACAGGTATAACATACCTTAAGAATTATGGTATAAGCACACTTACTGATAATGATGCTTATCTTCCTATAGCTCTTGGTACCTGTAGTGTTACTAATTACGAAATGACTGCTGCATATACTACCTTTGCCAATGGTGGTCAGTACGTTGAACCTAAGCTGTATACCAAGGTTCTGGACCATGATGGCAATGTTATTCTTGACAACGAGGCTGTCCAGTCTACACAGGTTCTTAAAGAATCTACTGCATGGCTTATGGGTGAAGCACTTCACTCTGTAACTACCTCCGGTACTTTGGCGGGTCTTAACTACAGCGGAATGTTCGTGTCTGCCAAGTCAGGTACTACACAGAACAACAATGATAAGTGGGTTATCGGTTATACCTCTAACTACACCGCCGGTATATGGGCTGGCTATGACAATAACAAGGAATTTGATACCAGCAGAAGTGTTGGATATATAGATGTATGGAATGCGGTTCTAACCAAGGCCAATGAGGGACTTGTATGCAAAGAGGCTCCAGCTCCCGGTAATATTGTCAAGGTTGACATCTGCAAGGATTCAGGGCTTCTTGCTGTTGATGGTCTATGTGACAGCGACCCTAGAGGAAGCAGGGTTATTTCAGAGTACTTTGAATCAGGTACAGAGCCTACTACTCCTTGTAATGTTCATATGAAGGTTACAATGTGTACAAGCTCAGGCAAGGTTGCGGGGGACAATTGTCCTGAAGCTGCCAAGGAGACGGTTATCAGAATTCGCAAGTCTCTGTTGGGAATAGACCTTGAGGCCTACACTATAGAGGATTATGAATATGCAATAACGGATGAGATGCTAAAGGACCAGTGCACACAGCACCATTAAGGACAGGCAGCACCTCAACAGATAAGGATAGCCAGACTCGCAAGCAGTCTGGCTATTCTTATCTATTTTAATTTCTAAATTCTAATAAAATATCTGTGTAATATCCTGATACCGATTAACTATTCTGTATATCTCAACAGTTTCTTTTCTGATTTTATATAATACAACATAATTTCCGCAAATCATATATTTGTAATCTGTCCTAAAGCTTACCCGCTTAGATAAATCTGAACCTAAATATGGAAATTCCTGTATTTGCTCAAAACTAAAATAGATATCCTGTATTGTCTTTATAGCCATATTCTCATTGTCTTCAGCTATATACTCTTTTATTCCTTTTAAATCTTCCACAACAAGGGGATTAATACGCAATTTCATCATAGTCTATACCCCAACAGATTTTTTTAATTCATCCATGCTCAGCCATGCGCTTTCTTCCTTTACCGCATCCTCTGCTTCCTGCAATTTCATAAGCAATTTTTTTTCTGATTTTTCTCTCTCATAGTCTGTAATATCCATTACAACGAATTTTCCTCTTCCGTTCTTTGTCAGAAATACAGGTTCTCCAGCCTGACAACTCTTTAATACCTCATTGTAGTTTCTCAAATCTGATACCGGTAATATATTCGACATGGTATATGTTTCCTTTCTTCGATATGCTTTTTTCACTCTTACACTTATATTATATCCAAAACAGCTGTAAAATTCAACGTAAAATTTTACAGCATATCTGAAAAGTCCTCTATCAAACATCTTATATGCTCTGGCAGCATATAGGATATCATAGCAAATCAAAGTGCTGTGATACAGACACCAATGTTATTATGAAAAAAATCACCAGCCTCACACTTTCATGTGCTGCTGGTGATTATTAATTACAATGTAACTATTTCATATTCTTAAGCTGTTCAAAAAGCTCCATGTCTGACTGGGTAAGCTTAACATTAGTACCAATCTTTCTGCCATCGGGTCCCGTTATGGTTATATCAATAATGGAATCCTCCGCAACCATACCGGCTGAAGCTGCCTGGACAAATGCAGGAAACTTTGGGTGATTGGCTGTAAATCTGTCCCAGGAGGACTTGATTTTGAACAGGCTAGCTGGGTTAATCATATATAACACTCCTTGCCAATTATTCTATTACTCTTATCCATCCTTCCGGTGCTTCAAGTCTGCCCATCTGGATTCCGGTTAATGTCTCATAAAGCTTCTTAATGGTAGGTCCCATCTGTGTCATGCCACTTGGGAAGCATATCTCCTTGCCATGGTCAACAATCTTGCCTACTGGGGAGATAACTGCTGCTGTACCACAAAGACCTGCCTCTGCAAAATCCTTAAGCTCGCTTAAAAGGACTTCTCTCTCTTCAACCTTAAGTCCAAGATATTCCTTAGCAACATGTACAAGTGAACGACGTGTAATTGAAGGAAGAATACTTGAAGACTTTGGAACAACGATTGTATTGTCTTTGTCAACAAATAAGAAATTAGCTCCGCCTGTCTCCTCAACCTTAGTTCTTGTAGCAGGGTCAAGGTAAAGATTCTCGTCATATCCCTCAGCATGAGCTGTTACAATTGCATGGAGACTCATTGCATAATTAAGTCCTGCCTTGATATGACCTGTTCCATGAGGTGCTGCACGGTCAAAGTCTGATACCTTAATAGTAATAGGCTTTGCTCCACCCTTGAAATATGGTCCAACAGGGGTTGTGAATACTCTGAACTGGTACTCATCTGCCGGCTTAACACCAATAACAGGGTTAGAACCGAACATATATGGACGAATGTATAAGGTTGCACCTGAACCATAAGGTGGTACATACCCATCATTAGCCTTAACTGTCTCTTCAACTGCCTGAATAAATCTGTCTCTTGGGAATGCAGGCATCTCAAGTCTTAATGCGGACTGTTCAAGACGTTCAGCATTAAGGTCAGGTCTAAAAATAACAATCTGTCCCTTCTCAGTTGTGTAAGCCTTAAGTCCTTCAAATACTGTCTGAGCATACTGTAAAACTCCGGCACATTCGCTGATTACAACCTTATCATCATCAGTAAGTGTTCCTTCATCCCATGCTCCGTTTTTGTAATTGGATACATACCTCTTATCAGTCTTAACATAGCCGAATCCAAGGTTAGCCCAATCAATGTTCTTTTTTTCCATGGGAATACTTCCTTTCATAATGGCTGTACCAGCTCCTGACAGACCTGACAGCCTCGTATTTCCCTTAATGGTACTACAAAATCCTCTGTATTTCCAGTATTATTTTAACTTATTGATTCATTATTTTTTCATCCTTGGATTGACAATCAGAGAAGCTATATATCCGAAGATAAGTGCACCTGCAATTCCTGCTGCTCCAGCCTTAAAGCCCCCAAGAAAAATACCGAGAAAGCCCTCCATATCCACGGCTTCCTTCACACCCTTAAACAGCACATTGCCAAATCCCAGCAATGGAACGCTGGCTCCTGCACCCGCCCATTTGGCAAAGGGTTCATACAATCCAACTGCACTTAACACTGAGCCGCCGCACACAAGAAGAACCATTATTCTTCCCGGCATAAGCTTGGTTTTCTCCATTAAAATCTGCACGACGGCGCATATTGCACCACCCACTACAAATGCCAATATATAATCCATATTGCTTTCCTCCTATTCAAAATGCTCAATTGCCACTGCATGGGCAATCCCCGGAACAGTCTGTCCCTCATTGAAGCTTGTTGTAGACAGCAGTGCACCAGTTGGTATGAACAATACACGCTGGAAAAGTCCCTGGTCCATTGCCTTTAAAATATATGCGCACAAAGTCAGCGCACTGCAGCCACAGCCACTTCCACCCGCATGAGTGTCCTGAGTTTCCTGATTGAATATCTCAATTCCGCAGTCATGATGGACTCCGGATATGCTAAAGCCCTTCTGTTCCATAAGGTCAATGAGAATACGCTGTCCCACTGTTCCCAAATCACCTGTATATATTGCATCATAATGGTCCGGACCAATATCAAGGTCCATGAAATGATTATAGAGCACGTCACAGGCTGCCGGTGCCATTGCTGCTCCCATATTCATTGAATCTGCAATCCCATAATCAACAATTTTGCCGGTTGTAATTGCAGTTACCCTGTTGCCGGTCTGACCACTGCCAAGAATAACCCCACCTGCGCCTGTAACCGTCCAGGTTGCCGATAATGGTCTCTGGCTTCCGTACTCAAGCGGATATCTAAACTGCTTCTCTGCGCTTGCAAAATGACTTGAGGTCATTGCAATTACATTATCAGCATAGCCCGCTGCCACCGTCATAGCGGCCAGCGACAACGATTCACCCATTGTCGAGCACGCCCCATACAATCCGAACAGTGGAATCTCGAAATCCCTGATTCCAAAGGAGGTAGCAATCAGCTGTCCAAGCAGGTCTCCTGAAAAAATATAGCGTATATCCTTTTTGTCAAGTCCTGATTTGGATAAAAGAATCTCTATTACCTTTTTCTGAAATTCGCTTTCTGCCTCCTCCCAGTTGTCCTTTCCAGCCATTGGGTCACTTATTACCACATCAAAAAGAGCACCAAGCGGACCTTCACTTTCCTTTTGGCCCGCTATTGATGCTCGATGTTTAATTACCGGCGCATTGTCAAAGCAAATGCTGCACTTGCCTGTTTTTCCCATAACCTTATATTCCTTTTCCTGTTATTTTATGGGATTAGTATCTGCAAATGCATATCAATTATTCAATTATTATTGGAAAATCAACTACAGCTTTAAATGTATCGCCTGCAACATAAATATTAAATCTGCCTTTAAGAACTGTTGTATAGGTCTCAACTATTGCCAGTCCCAGTCCATTGCCCTCCGTGCTTCTAGACTTGTCACCTCTGACAAACCGTTCTTTTATTACATCAGTATCAATATCAAGGGGATAATTGGATACATTAATTATCTCGAAGTACACATTGGCACTATCAGTATACGTCCTTACAAATATTCTTGTTCCGTCCAGTGAATATTTCACTGCATTAGTTATGAGATTCTGCACAATTCTGTATGCATATACATTATCTGCGCAAAAATTCGTATCTCCCTCTGCCAGCTCTAATTTAAAAACCTTTTTGGGCTCCCCTCCATCATTAATATCAGCCATTACCTGCTCAACCAGCATATTAAGGCTCAGAGTTTCCAGCTTGATATTGGCATTGCCGCTGGATGCTTTGGACAGGTCAAATACTTTTTCTATCATTGTCTTAAGCACCTCGGATTTATTGGCAGCGGCAGTGACGTAATCCTTCATAACCGGAGAAAGCTCCTCCTTATCCATAAGTGCCAGATAACCGATTATTGAGGTTAATGGAGTCTTAAGGTCATGGGCAACATTGGTCAGCAGGTCTATCTTCATTGACTCACTGCGGTATGAGCTTTCGGCTGAAATCTCAAGAGCTCTGTGCGTATATTTCTGCATCATCATAATGGAAAATGCACATGGAATACATAGTAATGGAATCAGGTACAGACAATAAATAATCCATGACATATGATATAAGATAAGTGATTCCTTGTATCTATATAACCAGCCATTATCATATTGACGCATATTAAGAATAATGGTAGCTATTAATGCATATACCAGGTATACTGCTATAGAAATAAGCATGGCATTTAAGCTTATTCTTCTATATAATTTTACGTTGTCAGCATTAATATAGCTGCACAGCTTATCCACTATTATTTTATCCCATACTATGAGGGCTGTTGCCAATGCTGTAAAGCAAATTCCTGTGATTTCCGGCTTATAATAATATGGAATACCATCCAATGCAATTATTCCATTCACTACAAATACTACTGTCAGGATTATTGCAGCTGCAAGCATAACAATTTTAAAATTAATTCTTAATTTAATTTCTTTCCATTTTATATCCAATGCCCCACACCACCTTTATGTATTTCGGATTTTTAGAATTCAGTTCAATCTTCTCACGGATTCTTCTGATATGAACCATTACTGTATTTTCAGCAGAATATTCGGCACTTTCCTCCCACACCTTCTCGTATATCTCCTCTGCAGGGAACACACGTCCTATGTTGCTCATGAGAAGCTTCATTATCTTATACTCTGTTGCTGTGAGATTCTTCTCCAATCCATCTACTACAACCTGCCTGGAATCCAGGTCAAGAACAAGGCCGCCATTAACAAGCTGGCTTGCCTTCTTCACTGGTTCATCACTCCATGCCCTGAATCTTCTGAGTAAGGCCTTTACTCTTGCTCCAAGCTCTGCCGGGTTATATGGCTTACTGATATAATCGTCGGCGCCCATTGTAAGCCCATACACCTTGTCATAGTCTTCTGTCTTGGCCGACAGGATAATTACAGGAATATGACTTGTCTCTCTTATCTTCATCAAAGCGGATATTCCATCCAGCCTCGGCATCATAACATCAAGAATAATCAAGTCAGGCGCACTTTTGTTAAGCTCCTCAAGTGCCTCCATCCCATCCTGTGCCTTAATAACATTAAAGCCGTCAAATTCAAGCAATTTGGAAATTGAGAATAATATTTCCTTGTCATCATCCACTACCAAAATCTTCTGTTGTTCCATTTCCTAACCTCCGATGGAATTATAATATCAGTTAAAGCAGACATTTTGCAGGATATTTTTCTTACATGTTTCTTAAGATTTCCCGGGCAAGAATATGAGCATGCTCATAGTAATATTCAAAGGTTCTATCACGTTCAAGTGTAGAATCTCCCAGCTCACGTTCAATCATCTCTATATATTCATTAAGTACTGCAAGACTAATATCTCTATTGTATTGTTCCCTGTCAGGAGGATTGTTCATAAGCCTGTATACTTCATCCACATACTTTGCTCTATAGGAATCTGTCATATAAAAAGGAAATGTTATTTTGTCCTCAGTTCCATGAGCAATAAGTCTTGCGATATCCAGGGCATACGGCATTATCCCACCAAATCCCCAGTCAATTAGTATAATCTGTGAGTTTCGTGATATTCCATTGAACTGAAGGAAGTCCCCGTTACTCAGCGTTAAAGGACAGTCCCGCTGTCTGTCAATAAATATTCTGTAGGTCCGCTCTAATATTGGCTCATTGTCAAGACATTCACATCTTTTGGTGATTCTATCCATGTACCTGATATATCTTGAATCAGTTCTGTCATGCTGTACCCAGTATCTGTTCATAATCTGCGTAACACTTACTGCACATTCATGAGCATATTCCTCTTTAAAATCGCGAATATCGTTTCCACAAATAAATTCAATAAGTATCCAATAATTTTTCCCATCATAAAAGCTTCCATAATATTGTGGAACCGGAAGCTCTGAAGCTTTCAAATATTTTTCATATATGTCAGCCTCTTCCTTATCCGTTCTTTTGAGCACATAGGTTCTGTCATCCACTGTCACCTTATATACTGAATATTTTCTATCATAGTTGATATCCTTATCACAAAACTGAAACACATTAATCTGAGTATGTGCGGATATATCAATTATTTCCTTAAGAATATTTCTGAATTTTTGTTTTTTACCGGTCTCTACTGTAAATAAACCCATTATTAATCTCCAATCCGCAAGACAGGCATCAGGTATATTCGCCCGATGCCTGTCTTGAAATAATAATTATTCTCAGTGATAGCTCACTGAATATCGCTTAACATTAAGATGTGTCTCTCCATCAACCTGCAGAGCACATGGTCTGTCAAATTCTACAGTTATATCATGTCCTTTAGTAATTGTCATCATATCGGTGTACTTAATATGCTTTCCCTCAAATATCTTAGGAAATCTCATGAGTGTTTTGAGCTTACGGGTTCCATACATAACTGCGCAGGTTACTGTATGCTCCTCATTAAGTCTGTCCTGAGCAGGTGTTACCATCATTCCGCCGCCATAATAACGTCCAAGCATTGTCGGTGCCAGCCATACTCTTTTATATGTATTGGTTACCCCATCAATTGTAACAGTAGCATTACGAGGCTTATACTTACCCATAAGACCCTTAATCGCAATTGATGTATAATTCACAGGCTGGTCTGACTTAGCCTGCAGCCTGTCGCCCTCTTCACAGCAATATCCGTCTATTCCAAATCCAATACCATTAATGAACCGATATTCCTCATCATATATTCTTACTGTAGGAAGGCTCTTAATATAATCATTAAGCTTAATTCCACCTTCATACTCCTTGTCGGTCACATCATTTTTAAAGTCATTGCCTGTACCGGCTGAGTAAAAAAATATCTCATTGGTAATATTCAGGTCCTTAATGTAATTGATGAATCTGTTAAGCGTTCCGTCTCCACCAAGAAGACATATAATGTCATCACTACGAAGCTCCTTAACCAGACTGCTGTAATCCGTAAGCTGAACCAGATTGACTTCCTTAATATCCTGACCCTCGTACTCCTTTCTGACAGCCTCAATTCTGCCAGCCGCCTTCATGTTGTTGGAGAGCGGATTATAAAGCAGATAAATCATTGTGTTTCCTCCCTTAACTTATTGTTCATTATATTTTTCACAAGCTCTGCAATCTCCTGTGTATTCATTTCTTTAATCTGATTGTAGCTGATAACCTCTACTATGGTCATTCTGACCCTGGTTCGCCTGAAAGGAAAATTCTTATGTATTCCATTGGTTCCCTGTATTGTTGATACAACAATAGGACACTTAGCCCACAAAGCAGCCTTGAAACAGCCTGGCTTGAAATCAAGCAGACCCTTTCCCTCCGGGTTACGCGTGCCCTCAGGGTATACGCCAACCGAGCATATATCGTCTTTGATAAGCTGCGCAGAACGGCTGATTACATTGGCTCCGTTTCTTACGTCATCTCTGTCCAGTGCCATATACAGGCATCTGCTCATATATCTATGCCCCATAGGAATCTTGAAATTCTCCGGCTTGGATATAAACGCTATTGGGAAACGGCGCATTGTTCCCGCCTGAATAAAGGTATCAAAATTCGATATATGGTTGGATACAAAAAGGAATCTGGCATCCCGAGGCAGCTTATTCATTCCTGTAACAGAAACCCTTGCCCCTGCAAGATATGCAGCACATTCGTATATGAGGCTAAACATAACTCCATAGAATCTGCTGTAGCTCTTATATTCACGTTGTGTATTGATAGTAAGTGATATTAGTATGCATACCAGCCAGAACAACACCATTAAAACAACATATGTAATAATCACTGTAAGCACAAAAGCCAGCAGTGACTGCCACATCTTGTTATATGGGTGAATCAACGCAGCATATGCGAAGCCCCATATCATACTTATAATTGAAATAATCAAGTCAACCATTATTATCACATCTTTTCTTAAGTGGGATTAATATCTATAACCTTACAACTGTGCTTCTTGCTTTTCTTATCGTATGCTATTCCAACAGCGAGTAATCCACCAGTGTAATGCTGGCCTAGTTTGCCCGCAAAACGCAATGCATATTTTTTATCAATAATCTGTTGAATTGCGTCATCGGCTGTTTTCCCTACCTTAAGTTCCAGAATTATGCCAGGTATTCCTCTTCGTTCAGGATAAAAGATAAAATCAGCAAATCCCTTTCCTGCCTTATCCTCTCGTTCCACACGATACTGGTCACGCGCCCCAAGATAAACAAGATTTACAACAGCAGCCAATTCAATTTCACTGTTATAATCAAAAATAGGTGATTCTGTATTATGTGCATAGGTAAGTATATCTTCCATTGTCTGCGTATCTGCCGAAAGAGTAGCCTTTAACATTCGCTCTGATTCATTAGCAAGACTATATATATACCCTAAAGATTCTTTAGTCATTACCAGCTTACGAAACTGCTCCATCAGCTCCCGATTAGGAATGTACACCTTTCCTTCATCATAAGTCAGTAATCCATAAACAACCATGGCAGAATATATCTCATCCCTGCTTCCAAGCTCCATTGATATAGCTGCATAATCGTGAATACTGGCTTCAACGCCCTCCCCTGCAATCATGAGTACAATATCATCTCTTACCGCTTCAATATTGTTGCGAATGTAGTAAAAAATCTCATCATATGGTCCAGATGTTGTCCAATAATTTCTAATCTGATTATCTGTTAATGCACACACGATTGAACGCGGATTGTATAGCTGTTCTCCGGCTGCATTATGGTATCCATCATACCATATGCGCAAATCCTCTCTTGTAAATCCTATCTTTGAATTATTCTTTTTATAGATATCATACAGACGGTCTACCTCTGAATCCAGGAATCCAAAATAATCACTATATTTTACACTGGAAAACATATTGTATTCCATAAACATATTCAACTCTGAGCCACTGGAATATTTGGCAATTGGAAGTACACCGGTCATATATGCAAGCTCCACATACTGCTTGCTCTTTAGTAGAGATTTCAGAAACAGCAGGTAATCCTTTCTGTCATTCTCTGACAGGAATGGCATATGAAATACAGCATCCCATTCATCCATTACAAACACAAATTTTTCACCGGTATTAATAAGTATACTATTCAAAATATCCCATAAAGCATCGCCACTATTAATGTCCAGCTGCTTATATCTGGCCGTTAAATCTGCCTTCAGACCTGATAATACTCTATCAATATATTCATCATACGAGTTACATTTTTCTGGTATCTCACTTAAATCAATATATATTACATTATGCTTATTAAGATGCTCCCTATATGCATCTGTTCCCGCAATCTTAAGACTGTCAAATATTCTTCCTGCATCCACAGCTTTGCCATAGTATGATGCAACCATATTAGCCATAACACTTTTACCAAAACGTCGTGGTCTTGTAATACATATATATTTATTGACTTTATTGATAGCAGAACTAAGCTCATCAATTATCATCGATTTATCAACGTAATACTGTTCTGATGCCATCTCGCTAAAAGCATCAAATGGTATCAAGCTGTTAACAAACATACCCATATCTGCACCATCCTTAATCTATTCTCTTAATTATATTGAACAATCTCCAACCCGTCAATGCATTCTGTATCAATTAAATCACGTACTACATATTTTAGCCCTGCATTCTTAAGCTCGGACCCAGCGACATATCCGCCTCCCAGCTCTTTCATATCTGCAATGCCCGGATTCATCTGATATCCCCCATACGTAATACATTTATATCAAGTATACTACATCCAAAAATAAACTACAACGAACGAACATAAAATACCATTAATTTTAATAAAAAAAGTATTTTCTTCTTTATTTTTTTGTGCAATTATTATATAATATAAACACTTTAGTACATAAAAGCGTAACGCTTTTAACTATTAAAGCGAAAGAGAGGATTTTACAATGCCAATTACAGATTTACTGGATGATAATTGCCGCAAATATGGCGATGACATATGTCTTGTAGAGATTAATCCTGAGGTTCAGGAAACAAGACGTGTTACCTGGAAGGAATACGAGCTCATGGAGCCTAATCCTACCACACATTACAGAAGAGAGATTACATGGAATGTTTTTGATGAGAAGGCCAACAGATTTGCCAATCTTCTTATCAGCCGTGGTGTCAAGAAGGGAGATAAGGTTGCGATTCTTCTTATGAATTGTCTTGAATGGCTCCCAATATACTTTGGAATCCTTAAGACCGGTGCACTTGCCGTTCCACTGAACTTTAGATATGCGCCTGACGAGATTGAATACTGCGTTAACCTTGCGGAGGTTGACATTCTTGTATTCGGTCCCGAATTCATTGGCCGAGTTGAGGAGATTGCAGACAGAATCAGCCGCAACAGACTGCTCTTCTTCGTTGGCGATAACTGTCCTACCTTTGCAGAGGACTATCATAAGCTGACTGCTAACTGCTCAAGCCACGCTCCTGCCATTACAATCAGGGATGAGGATGATGCTGCAATATATTTTTCATCAGGAACCACCGGTTTTCCCAAGGCTATTTTACATAATCATGAAAGTCTTCTTCATGCCGCAAGAGTTGAGCAGGCACATCATGGTCAGACCAAGGAGGATGTATTTTTATGCATACCGCCGCTGTACCATACCGGAGCCAAGATGCACTGGTTCGGTTCACTGCTATCAGGCAGCAAGGCTGTTCTTTTAAAGGGAACCAAGCCCAAATTCATTATGGATGCTGTTTCCAAGGAGCACTGCACAATTGTATGGCTGCTGGTGCCATGGGCACAGGATATACTTGAGGCAATAGACAGTGGTGAAATCAAGCTTGCCGATTATGAGCTGTCACAGTGGCGTCTGATGCACATTGGTGCACAGCCTGTTCCACCAAGTCTGATTAAGCATTGGAAGGAATATTTTCCTAACCACCAGTATGATACTAACTATGGTCTCAGTGAATCCATTGGACCTGGCTGTGTTCATCTTGGAGTTGAGAACATACATAAGGTTGGAGCTATTGGTTTACCGGGCTTTGGCTGGGAGGTACGAATCGTTGACGAGCAGGGCTGCACAATCGAGGGCAATGAAAAGGTTGGCGAGCTGTGTGTTAAGGGTCCAGGTGTTATGACCTGCTATTACAATGACCCACGGGCCACAGCAGAGGTACTGCGCGATGGCTGGCTGTTCACCGGTGATATGGCAGAGCGTGACAAGGACGGCTTCTATTTCCTTGTAGACCGTAAGAAGGACGTTATTATCAGTGGTGGCGAGAATCTGTATCCTGTACAGATTGAGGATTTCCTGCGAACCCACTCAGCAATTCATGATGTGGCAGTAATTGGTCTCCCGGATAAAAGACTGGGCGAGATTGCCGCGGCTATTATTGAGCTGAAGCCGGGATGCATCTGCAGTGAACAGGAGATTAACGATTTCTGCCTTGCACTGCCAAGGTATAAGCGTCCGCACAGGGTTATTTTTGACAAGATTCCACGTAACCCTACCGGCAAGATAGAAAAGCCTAAATTAAGAGATAAATATTGTGGTGAAAGACTTGTAGAAGCTCAGAACAGAGGTTAAGATCATTCCCGCCTGCAAAGACGGGATGATTTTTACAATTTATGCTTTATCACTTAAAAGTGTTAAAGTTGCAAAAAGGAGAAAAAAGATATGGTAATTAAGATTCTTATGCTGGTACTTTTCTTTGGAGTAATGATTGGTATCGGTCTGTTCTGCCGCAAAAAAGCGACAGATGTTAATGGCTTTGTGCTTGGAGGAAGAAGCGTAGGTCCATGGCTTACAGCCTTTGCCTATGGAACCTCCTACTTTTCAGCAGTTATTTTTATTGGATATGCCGGTCAGTTCGGCTGGCGCTACGGTATTGCCTCCACCTGGATTGGAATAGGCAATGCACTGGTTGGTTCATTTATGGCATGGTTTGTCCTTGGTCGACGCACAAGAATTATGAGCCAGCACCTTGATTCAGCCACTATGCCTGAGTTTTTTGGCAAAAGATATGGCTCTAAGGCACTGAAAATCGGGGCCTCACTTATTGTATTTGTATTCCTGATTCCTTACACTGCCTCACTGTATAATGGTCTTTCAAGACTTTTTGGAATGGCCTTTAACATTGATTACTCCGTATGTATTATTGTAATGGCAATTCTTACAGGAATATATGTTATCGCAGGCGGCTATATGGCAACTGCAATTAACGATTTCATTCAGGGAATTATTATGCTGTTCGGCATTGTAATGGTAATTGCTGCCGTTCTTAAGACCAATGGCGGATTTATGGGTGCTCTTGACGCTCTTGCCAATGTAAGTGATTCAACGGTCTCCGACACACCGGGAATATTCGCTTCATTTTTTGGACCTGACCCAATTAATCTTCTTGGTGTAATTATACTTACATCCCTTGGTACATGGGGTCTGCCTCAGATGGTACAGAAATTCTATGCCATTAAGAGTGAAAAGGTCATCCATAAGGGTGCATTGATATCCACAATATTTGCTGTTGTTGTATCAGGTGGATGTTATTTTCTGGGAGGCTTCGGACGTCTCTACTCCGATAAAATCGACCTTGCCGCAGGAGGCTATGACAGCATCATCCCAACAATGCTCTCCGGTCTGCCACAGATACTTATTGGTCTTGTTGTAATTCTTGTACTGTCAGCCTCAATGTCAACGCTGTCATCTCTTGTAATTGCTTCAAGCTCAACGCTTACTATTGATTTCATTAAGGACAACCTGGTGAAAAAAATGGATGAGAAAAAGCAGGTGTTCACAATCCGTGTTCTTATAGTTGTATTCATTGCAATCTCAGTAGTTATTGCAATGATTCAGTACCGTAACAATGTAACCTTTATTGCACAGCTTATGGGTGTATCCTGGGGTGCTCTTGCAGGCGCATTTCTGGCTCCGTTCCTCTATGGTCTGTATTGGAAAAAAGCCTCCAAGGCCGCTGTATGGTGCAGCTTCATATTTGGCTCCGGTATAATGATTCTGAATCTCCTGTTCAGGTCACATTTCCCAACCCTTCTGCAGTCTCCAATTAACTGTGGTGCATTTGCAATGATAGCCGGTCTGATAATTGTACCTGTTGTAAGCCTTATCACTCCTAAGCCTGACAAGGACCTTGTGGAGAACGCATTTGCATGCTACAGGAAGAAAACACAGGTGCCTCAGTCAGTTGCACTGGGTGACGAAGAATAAACTGAAATATATAAGGCAGGCAATGGAAATATGCATGTTAATTTCCACTGCCTGCCTGTATTTTTTATATAGGTATTCCGTTATCATTTTGTAATTTCATCTGCGTACTTATTTAGCAGATATTCCTTAATCTTTATTATGTTATCACCCGACTCATCACAGTCTACAAAAAACTCATACCGTGCATAATCTCCATATGTACCTTTCCCATCGTATATACCATAGGCATTTTCATTATTAATACAAAAATAGCTTTGTAATGGTCCATCCCCAATCTTATACCAGTTGCCCATCGTCTCATATCTATTGGCAAAGACAATATATTCCTTATCCGGCTGCATAAAATTCTGGTTGTATAGTCCCACATATTGCTGATTATTTGACATATTAAAATACCCCTGATAAATAATGCTGACACTATCCCCCCTATGTGCCTCTCCCTTTATTACGTCTTCAACAACAGCCTCCTGCCTTACGTGCTCCTTAATGTCAATAGTATCACAGGCTTTGACAACGAACACATCTGAAGAATTGTCTTCGATTGTATCTATGAAAGCCTCATACTGTCCAATTCCATCATAAAAGTAATCTATTGTAAAAATATGTTCATCGTTAATTTTTACAGCATCATCATTAATTAAAGAGCTTATTGATTTATGCTCATATTCAAATCCTTTATGGAATCTTCCTGAAACACCAACTGCAAATATAAGCGCTCCTATTATTATGATACCTGTAGCTATAATGATTTTTTTCATGGTTATTTTCTCTCCGTAAACTTTCCATTTTCTACATCAAACACTGTATCACACAGCAAATTAATATCCTCTTCGATATGGCTGGATATAATTATTAATGTGCCTCTTTCTTTTTCTTCATTAATTATTTGCCTAAAAAGAACCACACCTGCTGCATCCATTCCATTCATTGGTTCATCCAACAGCAGCACCTCCGGTTTTTCAATAATTGCCTGTGCCATTATTGCCCTCTGTCGCATACCCAATGAATATTTCC
Organism: uncultured Butyrivibrio sp.; assembly: GCA_964441705.1. Lineage (GTDB taxonomy): Bacteria > Bacillota > Clostridia > Lachnospirales > Lachnospiraceae > Eshraghiella. The sequence goes on along the minus strand of CAYTWF010000001.1, from coordinate 41,150 downwards.
TAATCTTTTTAGTATTATCCGGATTAAGTCCAACTCTTTTAATTGCTCCTGTAATTTCTTCATTAGACCTTTTTCCTCTTATATTTGTGAGTATCTTCAAATTCTCTGCACAGCTCATGTTCTGATACATACCGGAATTTTCTATTATTATACCTATCGTAAAAGGTATCTTTTTACCATATTCAATCCTTATATCATCACAAAGGTATTCACCTGAGGTTGGTTTAATTAGTCCTGCAAGCAGTCTGATAAGCATAGTTTTACCGCTTCCATTCTGTCCCACAAGTCCATAACAGCTTCCAGCCGTCAGCTTCATACTTACATTATCAATTACCGTCTCATTATCTATTGTTTTAGTTATATTTTTCAATATAATTTCTTTCATGTTATTAACCCCGCTTAATCATCATTTTTTTTAGGCAAAATATCTATATGCATTATTTTCCAATACCCCACTGCCGCAACGGCCAGTATCAGCATTACAAAATAGAATGCTGGCCAAAATGCCTTAATACTGTTGTAGTTCCACGATATCAACACATTAGACATTGGATTAAGGCATACAAATATGGCAGGCATTTTGCTTGCTGATTGAATAAATGCAATGCTTGTGGAAATTCCTTCCAGCAGATACAGAACGATAAGTGCCGCATTACTTCCCACAAAAAATGCAGCTACATTAGCCAGAAGTGTTGAAAAGACTGTAAACAATGTCATTATTATAAAAACCGAAGCAAGTACGGTTATGTCAATCGATGTAATCGAAGGTGAAGTGCTTTTAACAACAATTAAGAATTTCAACCCAACATAGAGAAAATTGCAGAAAATTGAGGTTCCTATAATCCTTAACAATCTTAATGTATACCACTTGAGTCTCCCTGAAAACCTTGTAAACAGATATTCTGATGCTACTGCTGTATCCTTATATATAACTGTTCCAAATAAAATATTATATATGACTATATAACCAATCCCTACAATTGACACAAAAATATCAACCTTTTCAAGATTGTAGCTTCCCTGAAACAGCTCCTGTAAAAATCTTTGATAAACAGGAAACATTGACTTATAATTCGATATTATGTCAACAAAATTGTAAAGCAGTATGTACGGGATAACGTACAGACATTTTAAATAATCTTTTTTTACCATTTATTTCAATTCTTCCTTTTTGATTTTTCTCATAATCAGACAGCCTGAAATCATCAATAAAATAATAATAAAAGCAAAATAGACCCGATAGTCACGGCCATGAGTAAACAATCCCGTAACTATGTATGACGTCATATAAACATTAACATTTCCAACAAGCTCAGGATGTGCACGTATAATTGATGAGAGCATTCCAATTATCTGAAGAAGAATGAATACCGGCATGAAAATAAAAATACTTTTTGATTCAATATACAGTGAACATGCATACGCAAATAGTGCTAAAACACTTCCAAATAATGCTGCATTAAACGCAAATAAAATATTGTGCCAGAAAGGATGAAGTAAAAACAGTTTTTTTAGATACAATCCAATATGCCAATAGTTTATCATAATATTGGAGCCATCCACACTATTAAGCACATTATCAGAATATGTCGCTCCCCATCCTGGTATCATACCATTATCAGGAAAGATAATATAGTTAAGTACAATATTAAAAATTAACGGAATAAGCAATACGATAAAAGTACTAATCACTACCACAATAGACTGCCCCAGGAAAAAATCTTTGCGGGTACATCTTGACGCAAGAAACAGCAGATGCGTATCCTTGTTCTTATCCTCCGAATGACATAATGCAAAAGGAAGTATAATAAAAAAAGGAAAAATAATCGTAATAATTGAGCTGTACGAATTAGCATCACATAAGATATATTGGGCATAAGGGGATGCAACCGCATTCGCCTGCATCCCCCAATAATGAATTACATTATAGATTACTATGGCAACTGAGAAAAGCATTCCTGATATCAATGCTATCCTAAAGCTCATTCGACTGAACATTATATTAATCTGCGTTGAAATTACTTTTCTCATATTACCTGCCCCATTAATTCTCTATAATTGTAAAACATACTATTAAACATTTATTTTTATAATATCATAATATAATATAAATAAAATATTATATGACTAAAACGACATAATTCATGTATTTTTGGTCATTTTACGCTAGAAAATAGTGGAAACAATTACTTGTTAGAAGTATAATATATGCAAATATACGGTTATAATTTGAGGTGAATTCTATGAGGATAGCAATATGTGATGATAATATCAACACTGTTAACGAAGTACGCACATTGGTAAATGATTATTTTTCCAAATATAAAATTGCGACTACAATCTGCACATACACAAGCGGTGAAGCATTACTTAAAGACAGCGAGGTCGAGACTATCGATATTGTCTTTTTGGATATTGAAATGCCTGGAATCAGTGGCATTAATGTAGGAAAATCCCTTAAATCCATCAATAAACACGTTATTATTTTCATTATCACGTCATACTCAGAATATCTGGATGAAGCAATGAAATTTCAAATATTTCGTTACCTGTCAAAGCCTATTGACAAGCAGCGATTATTCAGGAATCTCAATGATGCCATATCAGTTATTAATTCCAATACATATAAAATAACAATCGAAACCCGGGAGGGCAATTTTGTAGTTCCCACAGACGAAATAATTATGGTTGAAGCATCTGAACGAAGGATACTTATTCATACCACCTCAGACTGCTATGAAACTAACAAAACTATGGACTATTGGGAGCAGCTTCTTACCCCTGGCTGTTTTTTCAGAACTCACAAAAGCTTTATAGTTAATATGGAATATATATCTGATTTTGACCATTCAGTAATCAATTTTAAGAAATATGAATTAAACGCCTATTTAACCAAAAGAAAATATACTGAATTCAAATCCAATTATTTTATGTATCTGGAAGGTCAGAAATAGAAAGGAATCACTATGAATATTATAATTTGTTATATATTAATATATTTAGTTGAAGCATATATTTTATTTAATTACTGCTCAAAAATTTTTTATTCAAAGCATAGGAGTTCTATTGAAATTGCCACTATATGCATTGGATATTCATTATTGTTTGCTATTTCTTTTGTTACATCATTTTGGCTTAATATGCTGTCTTTTTGGACAATTAATCTGATAATAATTCTAGTTCTGTATGATATGAAATGGTACTCAGCAGTTCTTCATGCATCCATAGTCACTGCTGTTGTGTCTTCTACAGAGCTGGTATCATTATCTTTTATTACACATTTTTCTCCTGATTTTTATTCTAATATTGGGTACTTTAGAAACCTGTCTATTCTTGCACTTATAAGTAAACTTTCATATTTTCTTATAATGTTTATTATATCTCACATAGTTAAATCACGTAGAAAACACAACGCACACATAGATTGCGGCACTGCAATACTTGTCATTGTGCCCGTTATAACTTTATTTATTTCAGCATCATTATTCAGCTTGTGTCTCCACACCAAATTATCATTGATACAAGATTATATGATATCAATAAGTGCATTCCTTGTGTTAATTATTAATTTTATGATATTCTTTTACTATGATTATAGCCAGAAAATGAGCGCAAAATATACTGATATGCAGCTGCAGCTGCTAGAAGAGTCAGCACAAGCTGAGTACTATAAGCTTCTTAAGACCAATGATGACAATCAGAAGCTTTTAATACATGATATAAAGAATCATCTCATTAACCTGGCCAATCTGTCATCAGAAAATGACAATAAGAAAATATCCAACTATATATCCAATCTGTTGGGTTCTCAAGCATTGAAGCAAACGCCAAAGGTATCTGATAACCCACTTTTAAATGTAATTATTGCTCATTTTAATCAGCTGTTTGAAGCCAGCTTAGCCAAGCTTTATGTGGATATACGTTGTGATACAATCAATTTTCTATCAGAACAGGAAATAACCTCATTATTTTCCAACCTGCTCTCCAACGCTTTTGAATCGTGCAACAGTATTAAGGATGGATACACAGAATTATCCGTATTTCAAAAGGAATTCTCTAACAATGTGGTAATCTGTATGATTAACTCATGTAATGAGCCGCCGAAAATGTCACCCTCCGGTAATCTAATATCTACCAAAAAAGACAGCTTCAAGCATGGAATCGGTATGAAGAGTATCAAAAAAGTTATTAACGCACACAATGGCGACATTCGGACCTATTATGAAAATCCAACAAAACTATTTCATACAACTATTATCATGAATCGTTTTAAATAATGTCTAAATATGAATTCCCAGAGTGAAAAAATAATGCCAGCTTTTTCAGGCTGGCATTATACTCTAAAACATTAAGTTTCTCTTTTTTCTTTTATTTATTATCCCTGCTTGAATTCCTATACTGCACCGGTGTCATATCAAAGCTCTTCTTGAACAGCCTGTTAAAATGCTCAACATTCTGGTATCCTACCGCATATGATATATTCTCCACAGTCATATTGCCATTCTTCAGAAGAGATTTGGCTTTCTTCATTCTGATATGTGCTACATGCTCTCCAAAGGTCTTGCCTGACTTATCCTTAATGAACTTGGAGATATATGGTTCGGACAGATTGAACTTGGCTGACATCTCCTCAAGTGTAATATACTGGTAGTTGGACTGAATGAAATTAAGCATTGTCACCAGTCTGTCATCCTTGTTGCTGTCATCATTGCATACCTGTGGAATCTTATTAACGGCAACACACAGCGCATTAATTGATGCTCTGATAATATCCTCGTCAATTCCTGCACCCCAGTAGGTTCTGCCCTCACAGGTAATTCCCACATATGCCATGGCCTTGGAGGAGGAACCACGTGAAAGAGCATGCTCCTCATATTCCGTAAGCTCGTAGCTGATGCCAAAATACTGCTTAACTGTGTTGCTTACCGCATCCAGACGGCCATTACCATTAGCATCTACTATAGTCTTTTTCTCGCCCTGTACAATTGTAGCCTCTGCCATAATGCCATCATTCTGCTTAAAGTGGCAGTCTGTAATCTGGAAGGCCGGCATATTATCTATATAATTGTTCTCAAATATCTCGTATACCCACTGTGGTGAAAGTTCCTTGTGCTCCTCATCAGATACCTGCTTAACAGCGTATCCAACCTCCTCTCTCATCTTCTCCGGAAGAGAGATTGAGAAATTCTGCTTCAGTATGTAGCTGATACCGCCCTTGCCTGACTGGCTGTTAATTCTGATAACGTCTGAATCATAGGTGCGTCCAACATCAACAGGGTCAATTGGAAGATATGGAACTGTCCAGGTCTTGCACTTCTTCTCCTCACGCCATGCCATTCCCTTGGCAATAGCATCCTGATGTGAACCTGAGAATGCGGAGAATACCAGGTCTCCAGCATATGGCTGTCTCTCGTATACGTGCATTCTTGTAAGGCGTTCATAACGCTCTCTGATAGCCGGCATATTGGAAAAATCCAGTCCCGGGTCAGTACCATATGCAAACATATTCATTGCAACAGTAATAATATCAACATTACCGGTTCTCTCACCATTGCCAAAAAGTGTTCCCTCTATTCTGTCTGCTCCTGCAAGAATACCCATCTCAGCATCACTTACTCCACAGCCTCTGTCATTATGTGGATGAAGGCTTAATACTACATTGTCACGATACTTAAGGCTCTTGCTTACATATTCAATCTGTGTTGCAAATACATGAGGCATAGCGGTCTCTACTGTAGCAGGAATATTGATTATTGCCTTATGTCCAGCCTGTGGCTGCCATACATCAAGAACTGCATTACATACCTCAACTGCATACTCAACCTCTGTTCCATGGAAGCTCTCAGGACTATATTCAAAAGAAAAGTCTCCCTCAGTCTCGTCTGCAAGGCTCTTAAGGAGCTTGGCACCATCAACTGCCAGCTGCTTAATCTGCTCCTTATCCTTTCTGAACACCTGTTCTCTTTGTGCAACAGATGTTGAATTGTAAAGGTGAATTACTGCATGTGGTGCACCCTTAACAGCTTCAAAGGTTTTCTTAATAATGTGCTCTCTTGCCTGAGTAAGTACCTGAACTGTAACATCATCAGGTATCATATCTCTCTCAATAAGAGTTCTCATAAATATATATTCTGTCTCTGACGCTGCCGGGAATCCAACCTCAATCTCCTTGAAGCCCACATCCACTAACATCTGGAAAAACTCCAGCTTTTCATCAAGACTCATTGGTTCTATTAATGACTGATTACCGTCTCTAAGGTCAACGGAACACCAGATAGGCGCTTTCTCAATATGGTCCTTCTTCACCCAGTCATATTCACAGACAGGCGGCATAAAATACTGTCTCTCATATTTGTTATAATTCTTCATAATGTTTCCTCTTTCACTTTAGCTTTTGAAAAGTCTAACATATATTTTTTTATAATTCCATGATTAAATTTAATCACTTTTCTTGATGTTATTTTATCTCTATATACTTCATAAGGAGCTTCAGCGTATTTTCACCGGCCTGAACGCTTGAACGTTCATATCCATGGGAGGCATACACGCCTGGTCCAATAAGTCCATGCTGCAGGTCATATCCGGCTCCCAGTGCAGCATCTGCATCTGAGCCATACATTGGATATACATCAACTGCATAATCTGCGCCTGCCTCCTTTGCGGTGTTAACAAGTCTTCGTGTTACCTCATAATCATATGGTCCTCTTGAATCCTTGCTGCATATGCTTACCTGAGTCTCGCTGCAGCCTATGCTGTCTCCAACGCAGCCCATATCAACAGATATTATCTCCTCGGCGTCCTCTGGAATTCCGCTGCTTGCTCCATGACCCACCTCTTCATATACACTAAAGAAGAGGTATACCTTACGATTCAGCTCTACATTATCGTCTTTGATAGCTTTGGCAAGTCCTATAAGAATTGCAGCGGAGTACTTATCATCAAGAAACCTGCTTTTAATTATTCCGCAGTCTGTAATTACTGTTCTTGGCTCAAAGCACACATAGTTGCCAACCTCAATTCCAAGCTTTTCAACATCCTCACCGGATTTAACAAGCTCGTCAAGAAGAACCTCCACATTATCAAAGCTTCTCTCCGTCTTTTTATATTCCTTATTAACATGAATTGAGGCATTCTCCAGCTGGGCGCAGCCGGTGTATACCTTATCTGAATAGGTTATTATTCTGCAGTTCTCCGTCTCAACATTATTGGCCTCAAGTCCGCCTACAGGAGTTATCTTAATATGTCCACTATCTGTGATTTCTTTTATCATTCCACCAAGTGTATCTACATGAGCTGTGAGCACAAGAGGATTGCCCTCTCCACCAAGCTCTGCCACAACGCAGCCCTTACGGGTCTTATATGGTGCGTAGCCCATGTTTTTAAGCTCCTTAACAACATAATCTGTCACCTTGGCGGTATAGCCGCTTGGGCTGTCAATTGCAAGAATATTCTGCAATGCCTCCGTAATATATTTCATCTGTTTTGGGGTTATTTTTGTACTCATTATCTGTTCTCCTTAATGGATAAATTAAAAGACGGTATATTTCAACCGTCTTTCGGAAATATTCCATATGTGATTATAACTCAATAAGCTGGTATTTTCTAGAGCCAAATCCAAGCTCCCCGGCAGCCTCTACTGTATGAACACCATTACGTGTCTCAATACGTTCAACCAGATGGTCACGTCCCGGGTCATCTGATGCATATACAAGGTCAAGACATGCCTGGTCAATCGCTACAGGGTCAAGCGAAATCAGTATTCCCATATCCTTCATGCATGGGTCCTCTGCAACCGCACAGCAGTCACAGTCAACTGACATATTCTTCATAACATTAACGAATACCATATTGCCGTCAAAATACTTCACAACCGCTGAGGCTGCATCTGCCATCGACTCCAGGAACGAATCATGGTCTGAATCCCAGATATGCTCAGGCTCTCCTGCTCCATGAATATAGGCCTTACCATAGGATGAAGCAACACCGATTGACAGCTGCTTAAGTGCTCCTCCGAAGCCGCCCATTGGGTGTCCTTTGAAATGAGAAAGGACTATCATTGAATCATATTTGGCAAGATTCTTGCCTACATAATCCTTTTTAATTACTTTGCCATCAGGAATATCAAGAACCATATCCGGTCCCTCTGCATCCATAAGGTCCACATCAAAATATTTGCTCCAGCCATGCTTTTTAATAATCTTAACATGCTTTTCTGTTGTATTACGTTCTCCGTCATAGGCTGTGTTACACTCTACAACTGTACCATTAAGGTATTCAATCATTGGCTTCCAGAATTCAGGCTTGAGGAAATTCTGATTGCCCTCCTCGCCTGAATGAAGCTTAACTGCAACCTTGCCTGTAAGCTCCTTGCCAAGTATCTTGTACATTTCAACAATTTTCTCCGGTGTAATCTCTTTTGAAAAATATACCTTAGATTCCATGTAGTTATCCTCCATATCAGTTAATATAATCAATTATTGTCTCATACATTTTATCAGGTTCAATTGGTTTGGACAAGTGTGCATTCATTCCCGCTTCAATCGAATTCTGTATATCAGTATCATAAGCATTGGCAGACATTGCAATAATAGGTATCTCTGCCGCATCCGCTCTTTCCAGCAGTCTTATTGTTCTGGCAGCCTCAATTCCATTCATTTCCGGCATTCTTATGTCCATCAGAATAGCATCATATTCTCCCGGCTGTGACTGGTTATATAGCTCAACACATTCTTTTCCATTATGTGCCCATACCACCTGACAGCTGAACTTATTAAGAAGCTTGGTAGTTATCTCTGCATTAAGCGGATGGTCCTCTGCCAAAAGAACCCTTCTGCCATTAAGCTTCTCATAGGAGGTGTATTTTCCCACCTTCTGCTTCTGCAGATACTGTCTGGCCTCCTCGTTATCCACCCGTTCAAAATCCAGATATAGTGTGAAAGTGGTACCTGTACCTTGCTCGCTTTCAACCTCAAGTCTGCCATTCATCAGTTCAACCAGTTTTTTCACAATAGAAAGTCCCAGACCTGTTCCTACCCCTGCGCCATGTTCCTGATGAAATGGTCTGAATATTCCGTTCTCAAGGAAATCTCTGCTCATTCCTATTCCAGTATCTGTAAAGGTAATAATATCATGGGATATCATTCCTTCTCTTTTAATCAGACCGTATCTTAACTCTACAGTTCCTCCTGGCGGAGTGAATTTCACTGCATTGGATAAAATATTGATAAATACCTGCTTCAGTCTTACCTTATCCGCTCTTATATACTGATTAATGTCTGCATTATCGTTAACTGTCTTAAAGGTAATGCCCTTCTTGTCGGCGGCTTCACGTATTATGCTGCATATATCATCAAAAATATCACCTGTATATACAATATCAGGTTCAAGAATCATATTGCCGCTCTGGATTTTCTGAAAATCCAGTGTATCATTGACAAGGCTCAAAAGATATTTTCCTGCGGAGCGTATCTTTTTCATGTTATCTTTTATTACATCTATATTATTCTCGTCCATGGATAAATCAGCCAGTCCAAGAATTCCATTCATAGGAGTTCTTATGTCATGACTCATTCTGGAATAAAACTCCGTTATTGCAGTGTTGGCTTTTCTTGTGCTGTCAAGCTCAAGCTGTGTCTGCATCGCGTGTTTTTGCCTGGTAATGTCCGTATATCCAATATAGATATACACCGCTCCAGTGGCAGTTGCAAGGCTTTGGGCATGTGCTCCCATCCACCTTCTGTTCTCCGGTGGGTCTCCTGCCAGTCTGAATTCAAAATATTCCCTTGTTCCCGGTACTGCAAGCTGCTCTCCTGCTGCCCTCACTGCTGGAATATCCTCTTCATATGCATACCTTAGAATGGCTTCATACTCATTATTCAGGGGAGATTTGCTCTCTATATGAAGAAATTCCCTCATAGTTGAATTAATATCTAAAAGCCTGACCTGTCCGTCCTCGTATTGGAATACACATATTCCCACTGGAATACTGTTAAGAATCAGACTCATAAGGTCTTTCTCCTGTCTGGCATAGGTCAGATTCTGCATCTGCTCAGTAATATCCTCTGTATATTCCATCATTGCCTTTCGTCCATTCCAGTCAACAATCTTATAAAGCTGCCTGTACTGTCTTGACGCAAATTCAACAATTCTGGACTTATATTCACCCTTCTCTGCGGTCTTAATCATACAATGTCCGCATGGCTCACTGCCGTGGGTTATGAATTCATAGCACACTGAGCCAATGTAATGCCCCGGCATATCACTTGTCTTATCAAGTGCTGACTTATTGGCATACAATATTCTGTATGTCTCGGCATCAATGATTGTTATCTGGGCTGTTGTCTCATCCAAAAGCTCACAATATACATTCTTCTCATAATTATCCATGCTCTCACTCATCTGCTGCCATCCTCTCATTAATACAATACATTCCCCGTTAAACGAATATACTAATGATTATAGCTTTAGATGTATATTATTTCAAGTATCACATTTCTATACCAGCAGAACCGTCCCGATGGCACCGCCATCCACTGTAAGCTTTGCTGTCATTCCATTGATGCGCAGATTCATGCCAAGAGATTTATCTCCACGATTAAGTACAACAACAGCAATTGTACCATCTGGGTTTTTCCATGCAGTTACATCCAGCTGGTCGGTATACTTACTGTACCCAATCCTAACGGCACCTGCATGAATATAATGTGAAAAATGATAAAAATACTCTGAAATCAACTGTGGCATCAGCTTTTTGTTGACAGTATCATATAAGAATGGTGCATGACACAAATTGCCTACATGATTGGGACCGCCTTTTTCATCAAGAAGTATATTCCAGTCATAAAAAGCGCACATTCCATTATTCATATCACCAATTATTTCATGAGCCAGCCTGCCTGCATTATTACGCTCATCTGCTGCTCCGTATTTGGTATATTCAATACAGCTTTCAGATATAATAAGCTTAAGCTCCGGAAACTTCTGCTTAACAAGCTCCAATGCTTCAAAATGGTCTCCACTGTACCAGTGAAAAGCAACACCGCTTACCATCTGTTTAGTATTTCCATCTATTATTGCCTCAGTACGCTCAAACACCCTTTCCTTATTGTGGTCCCATATAAATATCTCTATATCCGACATTCCATGCTTTTGCAGCGCCGGATACATGTAATCCTGAAGAAACTCTTTTTCCTGTTGTGCTGTATACACGCAGGAATCCCAGGTCTGCACTGCTTTAGGTTCATTCTGCAGAGATATTCTCTGAACAATATATCCACGCTTCTGAAATTCCTCAATATACCTGCATATGTAATCTGCCCAAAAATCCCGGTATTCAGGGCGGATGCTGCCTCCGTGCTTACGCTCACCATTCGTTTTCATAAATGCCGGTGGAGACCACGGAGACAGCATAAGCTTCAATGGCTTCCCGGCATAACGCTGTGCATCCTCAAGCATAGGCATAATGTATTTTTCTGTTCGCTCAAAAGAAAAGCTTTTCAGCTCACGGTCTGAACAATCTGACATTGCCTCATATAATTCTGTACTGAAGTCACAGCTGTCCATGTGAATCCTCACAATTCCATACTTCATTTTGTCCGGTGAAAAATATGTCTCCATAAGCTCTTTTTGCTGTGTTGGACTCATAAGAGAATACACATAGCCTGCTGCATCTGTAATTGCCCCTCCAAAACCCTCAAAGCTTTGGAATTCCACCTGTGGATATATATTCACAACCTGATTTTCTATACCTTCCACATCCTCAATCAGCTCTGTGACCAGCTCAGACTGACTTTTAATATTATTAACGTACTTCGTTGTATACCAATTAATTTTCATATGTTTTTCCTTTCAACACTGCTCATTAGCCTCAGCCTTTCTATCAGCTATTACTTTTTGTTCTGCCACAATATTTTTCTCAACAGATAAGAATGATACCAGTACAATCAAAATAGCATGAGCTATAATCTCGTATCCCACAAAGAAGAATTCTGCCACTGCTGAGCCGGACAATGCAGCATTATCGTAAAAGAACAGGAAAAATGCCACTGCAAGTCCATTAACCACCGTAATTATGGCATTGTATACTGACATGGATATTCCATCCACTCTATATCCAAATTTTGCCTCCAGATGGTCAAGTACATCTGCAAATAATGCCATCATTATATATGCACCTGGTATACTGCTGATTCCCTTAAGTGTCTGTCCAATAAGCAGAACCCAGAAGTTTCCTGGATTAACAACGCATACAATACTACCAATTATTGAGACTGCAAGACCAGCCACTATCATGTTCTTTTTGCCAAATCGATTGGCAAGTGGCCAGATAAAGAACATTCCCAGAGCAAGTGGAATTCCACTGATAAGTGCTAACACAGACTGAATCATCTCCGGGTTCATATCCATTCCAAATATATGCAGCTCTGTGAAGAATTCATTACAAAAAATATTGAAAATAAATCCACCCTTGAACATAACTCCAGCCTGATATAATGCATAAAAGACCATTATTATCCACCAGAATCTATCACTTACAGCTGCTTTAAGCTGTGTCTTGGCAGGTACTTTTGCAGCTTCTTTTACTTTATTTGGGGCTGTATTGTCCTGACTGATATCCTCTTCTGTTATTCGTTCTCTTGTAAATGCATACTCAAGAAGACATCCTATAAATGCAATAATTGCAAATATAAGCATTACCCTCTGCCAGCGTCCCTGAACTCCGGCTACATTAGGTGCACTTTTAATCCAGCTAAGCACAAGTGGCATAACAATGCTGCTTACAAGACCATTGGCTGCCACTGCCGGTATATTGGAAATAACTGATAATGTTCCTCTTTTCTTTAAATCTCTTGTAGAAAGTGAAACCATGAGGAAATGTCCCGTACCATATATAGGATTAGCCACTGCTGCAAAAAGATTATATGTAATAGCCATCCATATCATTCTTAATCCCAGGCTGAGATTGGGAATAAAAAATACAAGCAGTCCTGACACTAAAAGAATTGGTGCTGCTGTAAGAATAAAAGGTCTGGCCTTTCCCTGTTTAGTCTTGGTCTTTCCTATAAGGATACCAACAATAATATTAGCCAAAGCCATAGGAATAACTGATATTAACGGAAGCAAGGTAAGGAACTTTCCCTGGGATACTACGTCATCATAGGTTCTGTAAAAGGTAAGATAATATGTGCTGATAACGCTTGTCATTATCAATACGAACAATGGACCTAAAAAATATCCAAACGCCATTTCAGCAATGCCTATCTTATCTTTTTTGGTTCTAGAATTTAATAATGGGATATTCCAAAAACTATTTTTCATTATCCGCTGCTCCTTCACTCTGCTCTATCCAGTCACTGGCCCAGCACTTACGAAGGTCCCAGCTTTCCTTCCATGATTCATCACACGGCATAAGATAATCCTGATTAAGCTTATAGTTCCAATAGATATTTCCAAGAGCGCCACTCCATGCTTCTTTTTGCATATGATGTACCTGTCTGTATCGGTCTCTTCTCTCTGTTTTCATATCATCCATCGCAAAGCTGCTGCTCATCTTTTCAGCATACTTATTACATATGCACCATTCACCTACTATTACAGGTGTATATTTCTGAGCTCTTGCAATAAGTCTTTTCTGTGAATTAATATAAATCTGATATACCCAGGGCTTATGAATTGGGACAAAGCTTTCCATGGCAAAAACATATATATGTGTATCAAGAACTACATTTTTCATGTTGTTTTTTACAAAAAAGTTTTTCCATTTACGCAATCTGAAACCATCATGAAATACTATTACCTTATCCTCAGGCAGTATAGCTCTAAGTCTTACATATATTTCTTTATAGAATTCCTTCAAAAATTTCATCGGAACATAGCCTGAGCCCTTTGCTTCCGCCTTGTCGACAGCCTTTCCTGTAGAAGGAGCCGTTATATATACCGGAAAGCTGATTGGTTCATTAAGTATTTCTATTCCAAAAAGCTCATCCCTGGTGCAGTATCTTTTTGCAAGTCTTTCCAGAACTCTGAAGGTAAATTCAACATTTTTTACATTTTTGCACCACTTACATACCCCTGTGAGTCCACCATTGTCATACCCATTCTGGCTTCCTGGAACAGTGTGCAGGTCTATGAGAATTTTAAGTCCGGTATTCGCTGCCCAGTCAAAGGCCTTATCAAGATATTCAATACATCCAAGAAATGGCGGCTGGTCTCCAAAGATAAAATAAGGTACTGGAATTCTTACAAGATTCATTCCTTTAGATGCTATTATTTTAAAATCATTCTCAGTTATGTATTCGTCTCTGTGTTTTTTCATCTTAACCGCCAATTCATCTGAATTCAGCTTTCTGTTAAGCCACACCTCATCATCTGCCCCGGTTCCTGTAAACACGTCAGGTGACATCCATTTTTCAAGCACCAGCCAGTTTCCCAGATTAGTTCCATATATTTTATCCATGTAATTAACCGCCTTTCTGTGTTATCTTGTAAGATAATAGGCTCCTGATTAATTCTACCAGGAGCCTGAATAATAATTCTGATATTAATTAGTTCAGTGCTGCATCAATGTCAGCCTTTGCTGCTGTATAATCACCTGTAAGCTGGTCGCTGTCACTGTATACATAATGGAATTTAATATTGTCTCCATCTGCTGTAGATGTTGATACAACTCCATTTTTGTCAGTTATGGTAAGTACACCATCAGCATATGTGTAGGTTCCCACATCTGTAATATCATAGCTTTCAAATACAAATGCATAGGTTCCATCTGCATAAAGGTCAAATCTTGTTCCCTGGTCGTCACTTGTTATTGCAAGTGCTGCGTCTCCTGAAGGAGCTGCGTCCTCTGGTGTTGTATCCTCTTCTGCCGGTGTTGTATCCTCTTCAGGCTTTGCATTCGGGTCAGCATATGACACGATTACACCATCAGCTACTGTAAATACTGTCTCTGGAACGAAAGCGAGAAGCTCTGCTGTATCTGCGCTGTCCCATTCGCCATCATCTGTTGAGCCATTAATTGAGAATCCAACTGCATCCTTCATCTGTGATGAATATGTATCTGTCTTAACTGTAAGCTTAACACTCTTAGCTGCAGCAATTGTAATAGTTCCATCACCATTATCTGTGTATGTACCTGTGCTTGTGGTTGTCCATGTCTGTCCAATACCTGTTTCTGCACCAACCTCCTGACGCTTGTCAGCTTCGATAACGTAGCAGTCTGCAACAAGCTCATATGCATCCACACCATCAAGATTAAGTGTAAGGTCAATGTAAAGACGGCTGTCATAGTTGATAAGGCCTGCAAAGTTAGCTCCTAAAAACTGGTATTCAGGAAGGCCTCCTGTATTGCCATCGTTCATGTTATAGGTTACCTTGTAGCTCACTGCCTCTGCCTTTGGGGCATCTGTCTGGTCTCCACCATTTCCGGTGCTGTCTGTTTTTTTACATGCAGCAAGGCTTAATACCATAACTGCTGCCATAAGTAATACTGTTAATTTTTTCATTGTTTAAATCCTCCTTTATATATGAAGTGATGGTCCACTATGGCCAGCACTGCATTACATGCACTTAAGCTGTTACCTTCTTAGCTTTGGTAAAGCATCCAATAATATTAGATATAATGCCAATTACCATTAATCCTGAGCCTATAAGTGAATAGTATATTGCCTCTTCTCCACCATGGCCTGCATCATAATCTGTTACAATACAGTTACCAATTCCTTCTACTCTGTCTCCAATCAAGAGGAATGCTGCTGCTGCAAAAAGTCCAATTGCCACATATGGTAACAATAATGTCCAAAAGCTTCTTTTGAAAACTGACTGTGTAATGACTGTTATTATTTCTACAGCAATTGCCGCTATAAGAAGAATCATTATTTTTCTGGAATTCATCTCACCAAATATATAATAGCCTGTAGTAAAGCTCATAAAAAACATTACCAGTCCGCCAATACCTAATACTGCTGCCATAATACCTGTAATTTTTTCTTTCATGTTACTTCACCTTTTTACCCTTTCTATAAGAGATTAGGAACAGGATAAAGAATATTGCAAATAATCCGTATAATGCTCCAGTTGCAGCTCTGAGAATGATAATCCAGCCGGCTACTGCTCCTGTATTACTTGCATCTGCCGTAATTCCATTTAAAATACTGCTGTTAACATATGTATATATGTATCTGTAATAGCTTTCCCTTGTAAGTGACTGAAGAGCCGGGTCCTTGGAAATCTCATCTTCAGTATAATTCCATATCTCTACGTTATTAGAACCACCCAGCATTCTGTCATTGCCTGCAGCAGCACAATCCGCTGGAAGAAAATACTTTGATGATTTAACGGAATCAGTAATTATATATCCGTTGAATCCCCATTCATTTCTGACTATTCCAAGCATAAGTCCCTTACTTGCTCCAACATGGGTGCATCCAAGTCTGTTAAAGGCTGTCATAAGAGCATTGGCATTGCCATCACGAAAAGCAATCTGGAAGCCTCTAAGCTCATTTTCTCTTGCT
Organism: uncultured Butyrivibrio sp.; assembly: GCA_964441705.1. Lineage (GTDB taxonomy): Bacteria > Bacillota > Clostridia > Lachnospirales > Lachnospiraceae > Eshraghiella. The sequence goes on along the minus strand of CAYTWF010000001.1, from coordinate 24,642 downwards.
GCCTGCTCTCCAATAAATACTGCCAGTCCATCACGGTTAGTCTCCTGGTCATTAAAGGCAAAATGCTTGCCTGCGGCTACCATTCCGTATGAAACTACCTCTCTATATATTGCTGCTCCCATATTACCTGTAAGGACAGGGTCCTCTGAGTAATATTCAAGGTTTCTTGCATTATACTGTGTCCTGTGGATATTCATTCCCGGTGCATTCCATTCAACGCAGCCAGTCCACAGACCATCGTTACCTATTAAACGTCCCTCTTCCTCTACAAGAAATGGAGAGAAGGTAGCAGCTACAACATTTTCACTTACATACACATTAGTTGGATGTCCATAGGATGGGTCATCTACACTTACCTCATATATAGTGCCTTCTGTAAACTTTCCGATTGTAAAAAGAATACCAAGCGGACTGTCTGCACCTTTTTCACTTGGAATTACTAAGGTTTCATTGGCCTCGCTCCATGCGCAATATCTGTTAAGCATTTCCTGAAGGCTTACCTGGCTGATAGCTTCTTCATATAAAGGGTCATCATAATCAAGACCAATAAGGTCAACAGCATGAATATTGCTGTCCTTATTATATGTAAATTCTGTTGGTCCCTCATATTCTGAATTCTCAGCTTCAGAATCATAAATATTATTCTGAAGAAGCTTAATCATCTCATCTGTAGCTGTTAATGAATCAATTCCCTGTGGGAAGGTTCCAGCCCAGTCATTTCTTGTAAGATATGTTACTGTTGTTCCACAGTCATATGAATTAAGGTCACCGTCACCCAGCTGGTTTTCAATTGTTGCACCATTAGCTTCCGTATGGACGATTTCGTCATTAACTGTTTCTGTATATACAGTTCCTGTTGGCTCAACACCATCCATCAGCTCTGGATTAGTCTCACACAGAACTGCCTGTACTGCATCATGGGAACCATTACCGGTTGCAAAATAATAATCTCCTGCTTCAAGGATGTATGCACCTGTTGTTCCATCATGCTCATATGTTGTATCGTATGAGAAGATATCTGTTGCAGTAAAGGTTACTGTAACCTCCTCAGATTCTCCTGCACCAAGTAAAGTTACATCCTCAAAGGTATTCTCTGATGCTTCACCGGTCTTCGCATAGCCAACTAACTGGATAGCTGATTTTTCAATCTTATTTTCCTTGTCATAATCTGTATATGGCACTGATACATATACCTGAACGGAATGCTTGGCTGCCACATCACCTGTATTAGTCACATTGACCTTGATTGTGGATGGTGTCTTACCTGTCCAGTCAATATTAACGTCTGTAATCTCTTCAGAGAAGGTTGAGCCTTCAACACCATATCCAAATGGATAGGACACTTCATTATCATAATTCCATTCTGCCGCTCCACCTACTGCTTCCCCAGAAGCTGCATTTGAAGCATTACCATTGCCTAATATTGAATCAAAATATCTTGTCTCGTAATACTTATATCCAATATAGATGCTTTCCTCCTCAACCAGATACCAGCTTGCACGAAGTGCATCTGTGTCAGTTGTCTCAATCTCATCTGCATTAGAAAATACATATGCGCCATAATCTCTTACTGCCGGAGCAAGGGATGAATCGACGGCATAGGTATCAGGAAGATGTCCCGACGGAAGTATTGAACCATTAAGCAGCTTGGCAATACCATAGGTTCCATAGCATCCAGGATTACCTATCCACATAATGCAGTCAATTGCCTCATCTGTTTTCAGTTCCTCCACCTCAAGAGCACAGCCTGAGTTAAGAAGTACAACAATTTTACTAAATCCCTGATTCTTAACATAACTGATAAGTGCTCTCTCATCATTGGAAAGACTAAGAATATTACCTGTCGGGCTGTTAGAAAATTCATCCGGATTACTTATTCCATCTTCACCAGGATAATAGCTTGAGCCTTCGCTGCCATCTCTTCCAAGAACGATAACTGCTGCATCGCTATATTCCTTCATGGAATCCGTTGACATTGATAAATATTCTTTAACAGGAACTTCATTAACTGTTGAGCCTTCATTAGTATCTACACAGTTAGCACCTGCTGACTTACCCGGAGCATAAGTACCTTTAAGACCTTCATAGAAGCTTACCAGCTCCTGATTAACCTCAAATCCGTTATCAGCCATTGCGTCAGCCAATCTGACAGCTTCATTGTTATCAATGAGCGCTCCCATTGTTCCACCATACTGCATTGCCTCACTTCTCATTCCAAAGATTGATACCTTTGTACCGTCAATTGCAGGCTGACCCTTCATAACAACAGCACCTTCTGCCTCAAGTCTGGTATTAAGACCAATCTCTGCTGCAATCAAGTCAGCCGGATTATCATAATCTGACTTATAGCGGTAATCCTCTGCATTGTCGCTTAATGTAAATGCTGATACATTAACGCCAAGTAATTCATTAACCTTGGTCTGCCATTTCAATGCAACTGACATTACCGTTGTAACAATAATTGCCAGTGCAAGAAATATACTGGCGAAACCGCGAAATACGTTATATTTCCTCATTTTTTTCTCCTCTTTTATTGCTTTTGATAGGTATAAAATACATGAAGTAAAAATTAATTTCATCCTTTTGGCACGAATGAAGCTTTTGGTGGCACGGACAGCACCTTATAATCGAGTGGGCTGGCTTATTGCGCAAAAAGCAGCAGCCTGACTATCCTTTACGGAAAATCAGGCTGCTGCTTGATAATTAATTCACTATCTATTCAGTTAATCAGGAATTGGTATCATTACCTGTATTGAGAAGCTGCGGTTCTCAACACTTATTTGAAAATCTCCATGATAGGAGGCTGCAATCATCTGAATACTCTTAATACCATATCCATGATAATCCTTATCCTCTTTACTGGTAACAGGAAATCCATTAATCAGCTCCATATGACCATCATAATAATTGGATACAAGAATATTAATCATTTGTCCTTTTTCAATTACTGACACATTAATGACCTTTTTATCTTTTTCATTATACCGGCTTACACACTCTATAGCATTATCAAGAGCATTGCCAAGCAGTGTATACAGGTCAATTACCTTCATAAACCCTATTTTTGATGCATTAATATTGCAAGTCAGTATAATATCGTGATTGATACAGTACATACTTTTTTCCGTAAGAATTGTATCAATTGTATCATTACCTGTTTTAACAACAGCGTCATAGAACTGCACAGCTTTCCTTGTCTCATCAATGAGGCTGTCTCTTTCTTCGTTAGATGCCACCTTAAGAGCACTAATCTGTCTTTTTATATCATGGCACTTCTGATTAATCAGGTCTATATTTTCTTTTGAATACTCGTACTGTGTCTCCTTTTCCTTCTGCAGCTGGGCAAGAATTCGCTTCTCCTGCTGCAGGGAGGATATCTCATATGAGCTGTACATTGAGATAAGAAATACAACACATACCATTAATGAAGCCCCTATACAGAACCATGGAACGATTATTGTACTGAAATATTCAACCGTACTTTGGTGATAATACTGGGGATTACCTACCCTGTTATACATATATGTACAGATATCTGAGGTTACCGTAAGCAGTATTAATATAATAAAATATTTTGAAAACGTCATTACATTATCAGGCACCCATACCTTGGAGGGGTCCTGCATTCTTTTGGCAAATACAAAATACACAAATAAATATATACCACCATATACCAGAACAACAAATACAGCATACAAAAGCCTGTTACTGTTATAGATACCTGGGAATAACAATTCACATACTATATATTGAAGTATTGTGGAGGTAATTGTCTGTGCTGCCAGTCCCAGAACACATCTATACATTCCCCCGGCAATGGATATTTTATAGCAGAATATTGCAACTATACTTGCACCAAACCACCACAAAAAAATCAAACCCGACACTACTCCATTCAGCGTTCCGCCTCCTGCCAACATTGACAGCCTTTGAAACGGTACATATGTCGCTGAATATACGGTACATACAAGCAGTCCAATCAGAACCCTTGACCAGAAATGTTCTCTTTTCTCAACTGCTTTAACGAAAAAGAGAAGCTCTGCAATTAATGTCCCTGCCATATATCTGGTAAATGTCCAGATTAATTCACCTGTGGTCTCCATGGCCTATTCCTCCCCCCTGATATATTTCATATATTCCTGCTTAAGCTGGTCCTTATATGCTCTTCCCACCAGAAATGTCTCTCCTGCAATAGTCACTTCCTTGCTTAATATTTTGTCAACATATCTGATATTGACGATAAATGACCTGTGAATTCTCACAAAAAAATATTTTTCAAGCTGGTCAGATATCTCCTGCATGCTCCCCCTTATCTTATATACATTTTTGACAGTATGAAAATAAAGATAATGTCCAAGAACCTCTACATATTTAATTGCGGATATTTTTAATCGTCTAAGTCCATCCGGCGTGTCAATTGTTATTATATGTTCTTTCTGCTGGGCAGCCTTGGCAACTGTTCTGTGAAATTTCATGGAAAAATCATAGTAATTTACTGGCTTAAGGATATAGTCCACCGCATCAACCTCATATCCATTTACAGCATACTGCGCCATATTGGTAACAAAAATAATTGTTATGTTTTTGTCAATCTCTCTAAGTCTTCTGGCGGTATCCATTCCGTTGGTTCCAGGCATCTCTATATCAAAAATCACAATGTCATATACCATTTTGTAATCTTCCATAAATGCGTCACCTGAACTAAATTGACTGGTCTCCATGGTAATGCCTGATTCCTCGGCAAATCTTTGAACATAGTCATCAAGCATTTGTCTTACAGTATTTTCATCATCAACAATAGCAATCCGCACCTGTCACACAGCCTCCTTTATCCCGTTATTTCATTCACTAATTTGCAGTGTAACATTTTTTATATTTTTGTCAACCAAAGTATGCCAGAGGGACGGTTCTGCTGGTATATTAGTCAAAATAAAATAAATCCTCAAACTTAACATCCAATGCAATGCATAGGATCAAAGCAAGTTTAGCGGTAGGATTAAACTGACCAGTTTCTATAGAACTAATTGTATTGCGCGACACACCCACCAGCTGTGCCAACGCTGACTGAGAGTAATTTTTATTAGTTCTTGCTTCCTTAAGGTTATTTTTTAGAATAAGCTCTTCATTCATTCCTCTACCCCACAAGCCTTAATACATTAAGCACTACAAATAATATCGCAAATAATAAATAAATTATTGCCACTGCAAGCTCGTGCTTCTTATGCATATAAAAGAATTTTCCAAAAAATGTTGTTGATAGAATTACGAAATACACAGCCCAAATACTGTAATTAACCTTTTCTGTAAAAACAACCTCCAGTACCTCCAATATACAGCACATTAGCATTCCTACACGTGCAGCAACTGTACTTGCTTTCTCAATTGACTCCTTCTCATAAATATCCTGGTTCTTATTTTCCTGTCGTGCCTTTGCCAATATTTCTTCTTTATTCATCGATATACCTCTTTTCTGTTTTTGCCAAGTTTACTTGTCAATCAGTATATTATCACTGCCAAGTATACTTGTCAACAATAAATATACCGGGAGGGACGGTTCTGCTGGTAACAATATATGCAAAAATCACCCACACCTAGCAAACGAAAAGACCACGCTTGAGCATTTCTACTCATGCGTGGTCTTTATCTGTTTACATCACTTGAAGGTGTCGCTCAAAATTTACTTATTTTCGTAAATTCCTAAGCTGCACTCCTTTTATGACAGTTTCTTTTTTCTTACAGCTGCTGTTACTGTTATTCCAGCGCCTGCAAGCAGGAGAAGCCATACAGCCATATCATTTCTATCATAGGTTCCTGCATTGCCCTTATTATCCGTACCTGAGCCGGTTCCTGTTTCGTTTCCTGTTCCTGTGCCAGTTCCGGTTCCGGTTCCAGTTCCTGTACCGTCACCTGTACCTGTTCCATCGCCATCGCCGGCTCCGGCTCCACCACCGGATGTCTTACCAACCTCTTCAAAGGCTGCTTCTGTAAGGTCAGTATGTATAGCAGTTATTTTATCATATATTATAGTTCCTGTTACTCTGTCATTGTCATCAATTGCCGGTGAATCACCAATTGCATTAACCCAGAGGCCAAAAGATGTAACACTTGTGCAATCCTCAAGAAGTCCACCCTTAGGATTACCTGTTGTATCTCTCTGGCAGAAGTCTGCAAAAGGAATTGTTACAAGTAAAGGCGTTCCATCTGTATCTGCTGCATAGCCCTCATACAGATTAAGGTATGCCTCATATACTGTTCCACTTGCTGTCAGCTGAATTACTACCTTCTGATTTTTGCCATCAGGAATAGTGTAGAAGCTTAAAGCATTACAATCTGACCAGTCAACTGTCTTGGAGATGGTTGCTCCGCCCCAGCCTGTCTTAGTCTCGTCATATGTGAATTTCATTGCATAGTCTCCGTCATATACCGTATCAGTAACAAGTGACAGGTCTACAGTACATGAACTGTCCTTATTAACTGACCATTTGGAGGTAAGCATTGAATCAACACCGTAGTAATTCTCAAAGCCATCAATCTCATATGGGTCCTCTACCGGTGCAGCAATATTGAAGATAACACTTATTGACTGAAGCACCTTTGTGTCTGCCAGCAGCTCTATTTTACCCTCTGCATTCTCGCCAAGCTTATCAAGGTCAGCCTTGGTAAGTGAAGCTGTAACTACACTGCCATTAACTGTAGCAGGAAGTGTAACATTTGTATCCTTGCCATAGAACTTAAAGGTCAATGCTTCTCCATTACGGTTATTAATACTTGCTGTAAGTGTTACAGGCTCAAGTACTCTTGTACCTGCTACCGGAGTAAGAATGTATCCTGTGATACCATCAACTGCATCTGATACACTGATATCAACTGTATCATCAGCATACAATGCTGCAAGTGCAGCTTTCTGGTCATTGGCAAAAATAGTACGCTCATCATTGTAGAATGATATAAAATTATCAAGCATCTCATGTCCATGAAGTGAACCATCCGGATTTACACTGGCAACATATGGAGTGTAATAGCCCTCTGTTTTACTGAAATTAGCCCATAACAGCATATAGCAGGCCTTAGAATTTTCAGTTATTACTTCAAGCTCCTTATTATACCAATCCTTCTGTTCATTATCTGTAGCGTGAAGAACTGTGGTTCCCTCTCCTGCATCTGCCTTGGAGTGGGATATACCTGATTCCGTCACTGCAATAAGCTTGTTATGCTCTGTAGCAAACTGATCAACTATTTTTATCTCGTTCTTAAGATTATCCATGAAGGCATAACCCTCTTCATCTGATACAGGGTCAAGGTCATACATATCAAAGCCTACAAGGTCTACGTAAGCATCACCTGGATATCTCTCAGCATATGCCTCAACACTGTCAGCATCGCTGCTTGGTCCGTATACATATATAATATTATGAACATCCTTGGTATCTCTAAGATAATTAACTGTATATCTGTATATGTTCTTAAACTGCTCTGCATTACAGAAGGCAGCTCCCCACCAGAACCAGCTTCCTGTGTTCTCATGGAAAGGTCTGAAAAGAATTGCGCCATCCACCTGTGATGCATAATCAGCTATCATATCAAGAAAAGCATTATACTGGTCATTATATTTACCGCCTGCCAAAATCTCATTGGCAACATCACCTGAAAGGGTATTAGGTGTGTATCCGTTTAAATTATATTTGGCATAGGAAGGGTCAGTTCCTTCATTATATTCATCATTCTCCTGTACAAGTGAGAAATTAGGCATATGAACTGACATTGTAATAATTGCGCCATCTGCAATATTAATATTGGTAAGTGCAGCTGCTGCCTCAACATTAGCCGCTGCTGTACACTGTCCCTCTGTGTCCACTGAATCAATTTCATCGTCAACTGCTGCTATCTCTGAATTGAATCTGCTGGCACTGTATTCATCTCCTGTAAGTGAAAGTGAATCAATTCCCACAATTCCTGAAATGGAGCCTGTAACGTCCTTAGTGTCAGAGTTGGAAAGTGTTGAGCTTCCAGCCTTCTGCCAGGTATCATCCTGATGTCCATATATCAGACTGCCTGAGTTACCAATTGCCTGAAGATAAGCATAGGTCTTAACTGTCTTCTCATCCGCATCAGGGTCAACAAGGTTAACTCTGTCTGCAAGCTCACCTATTGTTACAGGATTACCTGCACCAACAGCTACAGTTGAATCAATGCATACATCTGCTGTATCAACCACTGAGATACCCTTAACATTATCAATATAGATATCTCCTGAGTAATCACAGTAATATCCGGCTATTTTAATTGCCATCTGACGAAGTGTTCCCGTAAACGGTGTAATATCTAAGGTAACCTGTACCTTATTCATTCCACTGTCGGCGTCCAATGCAACATCTGTGACTGTGAATTCATCCATCACTCCGCCTGTTATATCCGTATCCGGTTTGGCGGCTGTATCAGCATATACGCCTACCTTAAAGCTTCCGGTTGTCCAGGTAGCAGTTGTTGGAAGATATATGTCCATTGTTATTTTGGACAGCTCATCTGCTGATATATCTCCCCATCTTTTAATTGCAAAAGAATCCCAATCCTTGGTAACATCAAATGCAACATCTGCTGACTTAAGCATTCCATTATTCTGTGATACTGTAATACCTGTAATCTCGCCCCAGCCGTATTCAAAGCTGTTGGCATCTGAGTCAAAATCATATGAGAACTGTTCTGTCTCAACAAGTGTATTTTTAGTTACCTTGCAAATCCTAATATTATCAAGATATATTGCACCCTTATAATCTGTGTTAGAACCAATAACCTCAATTGCAAAGCCCTTTACTAGAGCACTGTCTGAAACAGCCTCATCAAGAGAAAGTACAATACTTGATTTCTTAAAGCTTCCATCAGCTGCTACAGCTGCACTCTTATCAAGAGTTACGTCCTTCTCAATGCAGGCTTTACTTGTGTTCTCGTCATTAGCGTAGGTTTTGATTTTAAAATCTCCCTTTGTAAAGGCTGTGGTATCATAATAGACATCAACCATAACTGTATTGGCTCCGGCAACTGTAATTCCCCCATCATCATAGGTTTTTACTGCCATCTGACTCCAGCTGGAATCTGAATCAGCTGAGAAATCTACGTTAACTTTTAATCTCTGTCCAGCTGTGTCATACTCTGAGCTGGTATTGGCTGTTCCATGATACTGATAATCCCAGCTTGAATCATACCCCCAGCCAGCTGCACCTGATGCAAAATCCCATGCAGCCAGGTCTGTTACCTGTTCCTCCAGTTCATCGGCATATACCTTATTACCTCCAGGCAATCCCGAAAGAACTGTTGTAAGGGTCATCGCCGCAACTGCTCCTACGGCAACAACCCTCTTCCAATTGTGCAAACTTTTTTTCATATAATCACTTCTCCTTTTCAATTGCTTATATGTATTAATTTAACTTAAATTCAGATAAATTAAATCTTCTTTTTAAACAATTTATTAAGAAGAAATTTATTCAATTTGTACATTCGATATTATTTTTCGCTGCAATTTTAGTGAAAACAGACAATTAAAATGTAAATAATAACTTAAAAAAGTAAATATTAAGTAAAATATAATAATTAATTTAATCTGAATAGTACTAAATACTTAGTTAAGTTTTATGCTTTTGAGATAATTGCTTCCTTCATTTCCCGGACATACTCTTTAACATATGATACACAGTCCGTTCCATATTCAGCACACAGCTTCACAATGGCTGAACCCACAATTACCCCGTCTGCATATTCTGACATTTGTTTTGCCTGCTTAGGTGTGGAGATACCAAAGCCAATGGCCGTGGGAATTTCTTTGGCTTTCTTTACCTTCCTTACCATAGTCTCTACATCTGTTGTAATTCCACTTCTTACTCCTGTAACTCCCAGCGACGATACGCAGTATACAAAGCCCTGGGCATCCCCTGCTATCATAGAGATTCTCTCCTCGGAGGTTGGGGCAATCAGCGAAATCAGTGCGACATCATATTGCCTGCACAGCGGCGCAAATTCCTCCTTTTCCTCATATGGCAGGTCTGGCAGGATTATTCCATCAATTCCAAGTGCTGCCGCCTGAGAGATAAATTTCTCACTTCCATATGAAAATACTACATTTGCGTAGGTCATAAACACCATTGGAAGCTGTGTTTTCTGACGAATTCTTTTTACCATATCAAAAATACGGTCGGTGGTGGTGCCATTTTCAAGTGCCCGCAGGCTTGCCTCCTGAATTACCGGTCCCTCTGCCGTTGGGTCAGAGAAGGGAATACCAAGCTCAATCAGGTCTGCCCCTGCTTCCTCCATTGCATATACAAGCTCCTCTGTAATGTCAAGGTTTGGATCTCCACAGGTAATAAATGGTATAAAGGCTTTGCCATTGTTAAAGGCTGATGCTATCTTATTCATAAATATTCTCCCCTCTGTATCGTGCAATCGCAGCACAGTCCTTATCTCCTCGTCCTGATACTGTAACAATTATTATCTGGTCCCGGCTCATCTTCGGAGCCAGCTTCATTGCATATGCTACTGCATGGGCACTTTCTATTGCAGGAATAATTCCTTCCGTTCTTGACAGATATTCAAAAGCCTCTACGGCCTCATCATCTGTAATTGCCACATACTGCGCACGCCCCTCATCATAGAGCATTGCGTGCTCCGGACCAATTCCCGGGTAATCAAGCCCCGCTGAAATGGAATAAACCGGTGCAATCTGACCATATTCATCCTGGCAAAAATAGCTCTTCATTCCGTGAAATATTCCTTCACGTCCTGTTGCTATAGTGGCTGCAGTCTCCGGGGTATTAACCCCACGTCCTGCTGCCTCGCAGCCAATAAGCCTAACCTCCTTATCCTCAATAAAATTGTAGAAGGAGCCAATTGCATTGGAGCCGCCGCCGACACAGGCAATAACCGCATCAGGAAGCCTGCCCTCTGCTGCCAGACACTGTTCCTTCATCTCCTTAGAGATTACTGCCTGAAAATCCCTTACAATCGTAGGAAATGGGTGTGGTCCCATTGCAGAGCCAATAACATAATGAGTGTCACTTACCCTGGAGGTCCATTCTCTCATTGCCGCAGATACTGCATCCTTAAGAGTTCTCGTTCCAGACGTAACTGCATTAACTCTGGCACCAAGAAGCTTCATTCTATATACATTAAGTGCCTGTCTCTTGGTGTCCTCCTCTCCCATGAACACCTCACATTCCATACCCATAAGAGCTGCAGCGGTTGCCGTTGCCACACCATGCTGTCCTGCCCCGGTTTCTGCAATAACCCTGGTTTTGCCCATTTTTTTTGCCAAAAGGACCTGCCCTAACACGTTATTGATTTTATGGGCACCGGTATGGTTTAAATCCTCTCTTTTCAGATAAATCTTAGCTCCTCCAAGCTTCTGTGTCATGTGACTGGCATAATATAATCTGGATGGCCGGCCGGCATAGTTATCCAGCAATTCCTTAAGCTCTGCATTAAACCCGGCATCAGCCTTATAATGGTTGTATGCCTCTTCCAGCTCTATCACTGCATTCATCAGTGTCTCCGGCATATATTGTCCGCCGTGAATTCCAAAACGTCCTTTACTCATTATCTGGTCTCCTTTTGTCTGTTATTAATAATTCTCAGCCTTTTTACAGCTTCTATTATTTTGGCTCTGTCTTTTTTCTTGTCGCTTTCTACTCCACTGGATATGTCCAGTGCATAGGGCTGCAGCTTTTTCACTGCCTCCTCCATGTTATCAAGGTTTATACCTCCTGCAAGGAAAAAACATCTGTTAATTCCATCCAGCAGCTTCCAGTCAAAGCTCTGTCCTGTTCCCTGACCACTGTCAAGAAGAATGTAGTCTGCACTGGATTTTTCTGCCTTAATTACATCCTCTCTGTCCCTGACCTGAAAGGCCTTAATAATTCTTTTGTTAGTATTGGTGCGAAGACTGCTAATATACTCCTCATCCTCGTTGCCGTGAAGCTGTATTATGTCAACCAGGTCGGTATTGGCAGCTGCTGCCACCAGTGAAAGCGGAGCATCAACAAATACACCAACTGCCTGAATATGAGGGTTTAGCCTTGCCCGTAATTTTTTTAACCTTTCAATGTCAATGCTTCGATGACTTTTGGGGAATTCAATAATAAAGCCTGCATAATCCGGTGCGGCCTCATTAACATATTCAATATCCTCCAATCGACTCAGACCACAGATTTTAATTTCTGTCATAGTGCCGCCTTCCTCATCTGAGTAAGAAGTGTTTTTTTATCCTCCGCCCTCATAAGAACCTCACCCATGAGAACGCCGTTCACTCCAAGCTTTGAAAGTTCTCTTACGTCCTCAACCGAGGAAACTCCGCTTTCTGCCACATATAATACCTCCGGCGGAATCAGACGCCTTAATCTGGCGGCATTGGAAAAATCCACTGTAAAATTCTTAAGGTTACGGTTATTAACACCAATTATATCTGCTCCGGCAGCTACTGCCGCCTCAACCTCCAACTCGTCATGTGCCTCAACCAAGGCATCAATTCCAAGCCCTCTGCATATGTCAAGATATTCCCTTTGCCTGTCAGTATCAAGTAATGCGCATATAAGCAGCACTGCATCTGCCCCCATTACCTTTGCCTCATAAATCTGATATTCATCCACTGTGAAATCCTTACGAAGCATTGGAATAGACACCTGACTTCTTATCTCACAAAAGATTTCATCAGAGCCCTTGAACCATTTAGGCTCTGTCAGGCAGGATATGCAGGAAGCTCCAGCCTCCTGGTAGGACCTGGCAATTTCAATATAAGGAAATTTATCTGCAATAACTCCTTTGGAGGGAGATGCTTTTTTCACCTCACATATAAAGCTTATCTGCTCTTCACTAAGAGCATGCTTAAAACAATGGTTTCCCTTTGGAAGCTGTAATGCCTTATATTTCATTTCCTCCAGTGTTATCTTTCCCTTTGCTTTTTTTACCCGTTCCTTTGCATATTCTGCAAGCTCATCTAATATCATATTTCACACTCCTCTATGCTTCGTTAGACCTTTTAATAAATTCTTCCAGCTTTTCCATTGCTTTGCCGCTGTCTATCAGCTGGCCTGCAGCCTCAATACCTTCCTTCAGCGTTTTATATTTTCCAGCCAGATACAAGGCTGCTCCTGCATTGAGAAGAACCGCATGCCTTCTGGGTCCTTCCTCACCCGCCAGTATACTTCTGGTTATTGCTGCATTTTCTTCTGGGGTGCCACCTACCAGCTCATCCTTAGAGCATTTGTCGAATCCAAAATCCTCAGGCTCAATAACATAGTGCTTTCTCTGTCCGTCAAAAAATTCACATACCGTTGTAGGTGCACTCATTGAAATCTCATCAAGACAATCCTGTCCATATACCACCATTCCACGCTTTACACCAAGCTTTTCAAGCACCTCTGCCAATGGTTCAACCAGCTCCTCGTCATAGACACCCATTAATTCCATATTGGCACCTGCAGGATTGGCTAATGGTCCAAGGATATTAAAAACAGTGCGGATTCCAAGCTCCTTACGAACCGGAGCAACATATTTCATTGATATGTGGTAATTCTGTGCAAAAAGAAAACAGAGATTTATCTCCTTTAGCAGCTGGGCACTTTTCTCCGGGCTTACTGATATGTTAACTCCCAATGCTTCAAAGCAGTCCGCTGTCCCGGACTTGGAGGAGGCTGCACGATTGCCATGCTTGGCAACAGGAACTCCGCCTGCTGCCGTAACAATTGCAGCGGTTGTGGATATATTAAAGGAATTAGAGCCGTCTCCGCCTGTTCCCACAATCTCCATAACATCCATATCGTTAAATACCTTTACGCAGTGTGCTCTCATTCCTGCTGCACAGCCGGTAATCTCCTCTATTGTCTCGCCCTTCATTGCCATTCCTGTAAGAAAGGCTGAGGTCTGAATATCCGAGGTCTGGCCTGACATAATCTCATCCATAACCTGATTGGCCTCCTCATAGCTTAAATTCTGTTTTTTGGCTACCTTCATAATTGCTTCTCTAATCATCTTATAATCCTCCTGATTGTATATTTATAGTGTAAGAAAATTCTTAATAATAGCTGCTCCGTCCGGTGTAAGTATTGATTCAGGGTGAAACTGCAGTCCATATACCGGAAAAGCGGTGTGTTTTACCGCCATTATTTCTCCATCAGCTGTTCTGCCAATCACCTTAAGCTGCTCTGGCAGTGTGGACTCCACCGCTGCCAGTGAATGATATCTGGCTACCATAATTTCCTCCGGCAGATTCTTAAATATTCCTTCACTGCTATCCAGTCTTGTTAATGACTGCTTTCCATGCATCAATGTTTTGGCATAGGATATCTCTGCTCCATACGCCTGGCAGATTGCCTGATGTCCAAGACATACACCAAGTATCTTATAGCTGTGTCCAAGCTCCTTTACCACCTGTACACATATTCCTGCTGCCTCCGGTCTTCCCGGTCCCGGAGACAGAATCACAGCCTCCGGATTCAATTCTTTTATCTCGTCTATTGTCAGCTCGTCATTTCTAATTACCTTGATTTGCGGATTATATTCTCCTATCAGCTGGTAAAGGTTATAGGAAAAGCTGTCATAATTATCAATAAGCAATATCATATGTTCATTCCTCCTGCCATCTCCAATGCCTGAGTTACTGCCTTGGCCTTATTAATACATTCCTGATACTCTTTGACCGGTTCAGAATCTGCCACAATCCCTGCACCTGACCTTATAAACACCTTTCCATTCTTCTTATAGGCAAGTCGAATGGAGATGCAGGTATCCATATTGCCTGCAAAATCCAGATATCCAATGGCTCCTCCGTATATACCACGTTTATTATTTTCAAGCTCGTTAATAATCTCACAAGCCCTTATTTTGGGCGCACCGGAAAGAGTTCCTGCCGGAAGCACTGCTGCAATAGCATCAAGTGCATCCTTATCCTCCCCAATCTCTCCTCTGACGGTGGAGCCAATATGCATTACATGGGAAAAACGCTGAATCTCCATGTATTTTTCAACCTTAACTGTTCCAAGTCTGCTTAGTCTTCCAATATCATTTCTTCCCAAATCCACCAGCATGTTATGCTCTGCTCTCTCTTTTTCATCTGCCAGAAGACTGATTTCCTGCTGTTCATCATCCTCCTGGGTCTTCCCTCTTGGCCGTGTACCTGCAAGTGGGAATGTGTGCAGTATGCCATTCTCCAGCTTCACCAGTGTCTCTGGGGACGCCCCTGCAAGCTCAATATCATCGCTGGAAAAATAAAACATATACGGTGAAGGATTGGTGGTTCTAAGTACCCGGTAGGTATCTAAAAGGCTGCCTTCAAAGTCTGCTTCCAGTCGATTGGACAGTACCACCTGAAAAATATCACCCTCCTTAATGTACTCCTTACCCTTCTCCACCATGCTGCAGTATGCTTTTTCATCAAACAACGGCTGTATATCTGACTTAAGCCTTCCCGGCAGATTTTTTTTGAGCTCTCCTGTCTCAACCAGTCTGGTAAGCTCTGTAAGCTCCTTAATTCCACGGCTGTAGGACGCTTCAATATCCTGTGTAGATATATTGGTAATCAATACAATTTTCTGTCTGTAATTGTCAAAGGCAATTACCTGCTTAAAAAGCATCAGGTCCACGTCCTTAAAGCCCTCTTCATCCCTGGCATCAAGCTTTAATGAAGGCTCACTGTACTTAATGAAATCGTATGAAAAATAACCCACAAGTCCACCGGTAAATGGCGGAAGCTCTTTTATTACAGGGCTTTTATACGCTTTCATTATTTCGCGAATTGCCTGACTTGGATTTGTGTCTGACTCAGTTATTTCCTGCCCATTTCTAATGCGGAGCCTGCCATCTGTACAGGTTATCTCGAGGGTGGGATTATATCCAAGGAATGTATATCTTCCCCAGACCTGGCTGTCCTCCGCTGATTCCAGTATGTAACAGTTATGGCTGACATTTTGTAGTGCCTGAAGCACATTAATTGGAGTTCTCACATCGGAGAAAATCTCTGTGCAAATTGGGATTTGTCTGTAATCACCTGATTTTGCAATTGTTCTTACCTGTTCAAGGGTTGGATAATACATGTTAGTTCCTCACTTTCTTAAATAATTGTATAAAAAAACGCCCCTGACCAATAGAAATTAATCTATCAGTCAAGGACGAGATATACTTATCATATAATTCCCGCGTTGCCACCTTGCTTCATAGCACGTGCTACACTCTCAGCGAAATACCATCATATTTCCGGCTACTTACGTAAGCCCTACGTCACAGAATACTCAGCATATATAATGTGCCTTTGACTGTGCCCTCAGTGGTCCATTTGACAATCTGTTAACTAACCGGCTCTCATCCACCCGGTCTCTCTGTGAGTCCATTACTGCCGTTATCTCCACTTCAACGGTTTAAATTATTAAATTTAAGTCAGTTTAACACGATAAAGTGACCTGTGTCAAGAGTTTATTTTTATAAATTTCTTTTACATGAAATTTTCATAGCTCCTGCTTGATTGTATTATGTAAGTTTCCAGGATACCGCTCTTTCTCTAATATGCAGAAATTCAGAATACAATCCATTTTGTTTCTCCAACTCTTCATGTGTACCCTGTTCAACTATATGTCCATCAGAAAGCACTACAATCTGATCTGCATGACGAACTGTTTTCAGTCTATGTGCAATCATTACAATTGTTTTATCATGGGTTAGTGCATCAATTGCCTGCTGCAATTCAGCTTCATTTTCTGGGTCAACGGCTGCTGTTGCTTCATCAAGTAAAATAATAGGTGCATTCTTTAACATTGCTCTTGCTATTGAGATACGCTGTTTTTCTCCACCGGAAAGACTTCCACCACCTTCTCCAATCACTGTATCATAACCATCCGGCAGTTGGCTTATAAAATCATGACAGCAGGCTTTCTTTGCCACCTCTACTACCTCTTCGTGAGTTGCGCTCTGCTTTCCAAACTTTATATTGTTCTCAATAGTATCCTGGAACAAATAGACATTTTGAAATACCATAGAAATATTCTGCATCAAACTATCTAGTTTATAATCTTTGACGTCTGTGCCACCAAGAATAATCTTGCCTTTGTCTGCATCCCAAAATCTTGCTATCAGATTACACATGGTTGTTTTTCCACCACCGGATGGACCAACAATGGCCGTTGTTGTCTTTTCTGGAATATTTAAGTTTACATCATCCAATATTTTTTTGTCTCCATATGAGAAAGATACATGTTCAAATTTAATTGATGAATCTTTGACTTTAATATCTTTTCCATTAATATCCATAACTGGTGTTTCATCAATAGAATCCACCTTATTCATGGAATGCTTTAACATCTGTAACATTGCTGACATATTTCCGGCACCCTCCAGATTTGTAAATACCAGAAATGATGAAATCAACATAAGTAATGTCCTTGTCAAATTCATTGTGTCATTAATATAAAATATCAAAGCAGCTACAGCAATTGCAATAGAACCAAGTCTTAGCACCAGCTGCTGCAATGCCATCCAAGGGCAAGCTGCATATTCCATTTTCAGGTTTTTATCATGGCTGTCATTTAATGCGTTTTGCACTGTCTGACTGCTGTCTTTTGCAAGTCCATAGGATTTCACTACACTCATTCCCTGTACATATTCAAGTACTGCTTCTACCAATGACTCCTGGGCACGTTGTCTTGCAGGGCCAGCCTTTTCTGTATGTTTCTGCGAGCTTTCCGTTGCCAACAGGTAAAAAATGATGGTAACAAATGCAATTGCTCCAATACGAAAATCCATAATACAAAGTGCCAATGCATATGCAATTGTTGTCAAAAATCCACCAAAAATAGCTACCAGTGCCCTTGCTGCAGAATTTTCCACATCTCCAAGGGTTGTTGTTACAACTGCTGTAATATTACCAAGACTGTTTTGATTAAAGTATCCCATTGGAATATAACGTAAACGGTCTCCGATATGCACACGCTTGTCGGCTACCATATGGTATCCAACTGACGTTTCTTTCAGATTTGAATGATATGTGCAAAACGCTCTGCCTGCAATGGATATCAACATTATACCTAAAGACTCCCATATAACCGCTCCAGTATACTGACCTGAAATGAGTGCATTCAATACAAGCAGTAGTGCTGCAAATTGTAATGCAGAAAAAACAGCACCAATAAATGAGATTATAATTGCTTTTGTTAATAACCCTTTGCGATTGCCTGCAAAAGAAAATATTTTTTTAATGCTCCAAACATTTTGTCGCCTCCTATGCCTGATCAGCTGCATCCATATGTGCTTTCCACATATCTGCATATAAAGATGAATTTTGTAATAATTCTTCCTGTTTTCCAATTGCGTCAATTCGACCATCTTTTACAACAACAATCTTATCTGCATCCGATATCGTTGATAGCCGGTGTGCAATTACAATCAACGTTTTTCCTTTAATTAAAACCGAGAGTGCTTTCTGAATTTCTGCCTCGTTTTCAGGGTCGATGGAAGCAGTTGCTTCATCCATAATCACAATAGGCGCATCTTTTAGCATCGCTCTGGCAATAGAAATTCTTTGCTTTTCACCACCAGACAGATGCCCTCCACCTCCACCTGCAATTGTCTCATATCCTTTTTCGAGATTTCGAATAAATGTATCGCATCCAGCGGCTTTGGCTACTGCTTCTACTTCCTTATCGGATGCTGACTGCCTGCCCATTCGGATATTCTCTCTAACAGTTCTGTTAAAAAGATAATTATCCTGAGACACATAGGCAATCTGCTGATTCAACTGGTCTAATGGTATCTCTCTAATATCTCTTCCACCAATAGTAATACTTCCTGAATCAACATCCCAAAACCCGGCAATCAACTTTGCAATGGTAGATTTTCCAGAGCCCGATGGGCCTACCAGAGCAGTGACTGTTCCAGCCCTAATGTCCAGATTAATATTATCCAGTACATTTTGCACTACTTTATCCTCTTCTTTATTGCCATAAGAGAAACTAACATTTCTTATTGCTATATCTGTTCCTGTAGGCTGCACTGGCTGCTCTGGGCGTACTAACTCCTTGCATTCTAAAACCCCGGCAATTTCACCTACGTTTGTTCCTACAACTGCTAAATCATCCACAAAAGTCATTGCTGCTACAATTGGACCTGTCAATCCTAACGACAGAATTACAATGGTCAAGAATGTATTTGTTTCCAGACTTCCTGACATCCAGAATCCAAACCCAAATGGAAGCATTGTGACAAGAACTGCCGGAACGATAGTGTTCCAGCCACACATAAATTTCTGATTATCCTTAAACCAATTCACATAATACTTCGCATTTTCGTTTACAGCAGAGCTGTATTTTTTATATGAGCCAGCTGACTGGCTAAATGCCTTTACCACTTGAATACCACCTACATATTCCACAATGGCATTTGACATCTTTCTTCCCACTGCAACAGCCCCTTCCCAGCGCGGTGCATAATCCTTCATGCTGCCCATCATACACACAAATCCAATAACCAGTGTTATGAGCGAGCAAAGTGCCATTCTCCAGTCTAAAACAAGAAGATATACAAAAATGGCAATCGGTACGCAAACATTTGCTGTCATTTCAGGAATCAGATGCGCCAGAGTTGGTTCCATGCCCTCTACACGGTCCACAATTGTTGTTTTATATTGTGCTGACGGTGTATCAATGATGGTTCCCATTGGAATTTTCGAAAGCTTCTGTATCAGTTTTTGTCTAATATCACGAAGTGTATGATAAGTTGCAGTATGAGAAAGTGCAGTTGATAAAGCTGAAAAAAGGACTTTGCTCCCATATCCTAGAAGCGCAAACATACACCACTTCATATAAAACACCATTTCTCTTCCGCCATCCAATAGTTCCGTTATCATTTTTGCAACGCAAAAATATGGAATCATTTGGCTTACCACTCCAAGAATAGCCAACACCACCGAACCAAAAAATTCACCATGATATGGTGTCCCCCATCCCCATAATTTTTGCATTGGAGATGGCTCTTTTTCTTTTTCTTTCATTGTATAAACCTCACTTTCTAATGCTTAATTAACTATCTTTTGTTAGTTCTTACTTCCTGTAATTAGGTTAGTCTAACTCATGTGTAAAATATAAGGGAATCTTTTTCAATTCCCTATTATACAGACTTATTTATTAATTTAACCCTAAAATACGATTCCATCCTGCTTCATAAAATTCACGTAGACCTGTAAAGTAATTCTCTGCCTTATCTCTTGGCATATCATGCCGAATGGTTTCAAACATACCATAAAACATCGCATTTGCTAAAATATGAATTAAATCCTCATCAATCTGATGTATCTTCATCCCCTGGGTGTTCATTTTATTCATCAATATAATACTTGACTTGACTTCTATGTCCACCAATAAATCTATATAATGTTCATAGCAGGTTCCATTTGAAAAGCTTGCAATTAACTTGAAAGCATCAAAGTTGTCGTAAATCAAATGAAACATCCAGTCATGTCCATTTTGAGATGTTTTGCCTAAATCACTTAATTGCTGACTCAATGGTAAATCAGCAAAGTCCTGCTGAATCTCCTTATATTTTGTAAGAAGCTCATCTGCGGGTTTCTTCACGATTGCATCAAATAAAGCCTCTTTATCCTTATAATATCGATAGATGGCACCTGTCGTAACATTCAGTGCTGCGGCAATATTCCGTAAAGACGCCTTTTGATACCCCTTTTCTAAAAACTCCTCTTTACCAGTCTCAAGTATATCTGCCGCAAGCTTGTCATTTATAGGTCTCATCATTCACTCCCTTTCACATTAAAATAACAGTGTTATCTGATAACACTGTTATTTTAATATTCATTATATATATTGTCAAGCTTTTTGTTAACATTCTGGTTCTTCTAATAAAAATCTCCTTACATTCTTATGGACATATCCATCTCTGCTAAAATCAAACTCATCTAATGACAAAACATACTTCGGATAATTATCATCAATCCCTTTAAATGCGCCAAACTCCCGGTTCACCACACTCTCGTCTGCAAGCAGATATGCCACCTGATAATACTCCCTCTTTCCTTGCTTCATTGCAACAAAATCCACCTCTGCTGTGCTGTTCTTTCCTATTGTCACCTGATAGTCTCTTCGAATCAATTCCATGTATACAATATTTTCCAATACCTGATTAATATCCCGAAGGTTATATCCATAAATTGCTTCCCTTATTCCATGGTCCGTTAAATATATTTTCTCCTGAAACTGCAACAGACTCTTTCCAATCAAATCCTGCCTTGAAACCATATGCAGAAGACAGGCTGTTTTACAGTAATCAATATAATTATATAATGTTTCGCTGGAAATACTATGAAATTCACTTTTCATATATTTAATAATATTTGACGCGGAAAAAGTATTGCCAATGTTAGATATAAAATACAATAGGATTCTCTTAAACTGCTCAGTGTCACGTATCTTGTTACGCGCAACAATATCCTTTAACATAATAGAATCATATATATCTGTCAGATATTGCCTGACAGAATTCTCATCCAACGGATACTGGTATAAAAAAGGCATTCCACCCTGCTTTAAATACTTTTCAAATGCCTGCTGCTCTGTTAATGCAGGCAGCAGCTCTTTTGCTTCTCTAAATGAAAATGGATATATCTTAAATTCCACATATCTTCCGCCTAAATATGTGGCAAGCTCTCCCGACAGCAGCTTTGCGTTGGAGCCTGTAATATATATATCCACAGAATAATCCACCATAATGGAATTAATCATGGTCTCCCATCCAGACAGCTCCTGTATCTCATCTAAAAACAGGTATGTCTTATCACGTTTTTTTGCAAACTCTGCAATATATTGATAAGTATCCTCAACAGATTGGGTAAACCTGTATGCCCCAGACTCGAAATTAATTGATAAAAAATCTCTCTGTTTTCTGCCGTTCTCCTGTAATTCTTTCTTAATTAATTCCAGCATAACTGACTTTCCGCACCGACGTACTCCACTCAAAACCTTAACAATATCCTTATCAAAGAATGGTCTGATTTTATTCATATATAGCTCTCTTTTTATCATTTCACCACAACCCTTCATTACTATTATATGTCAATTTTACTTCGTTTATAACGAATAGTCAAATTAAAAATAGCATTAGTTTTCGTTGTATCGAAATCTTCAAGCTTATAAAATACTCCCACTCTCTTTTCGGAGTCCCAATGATTATTTTACAGTATTCTGAGCCATGACGCCAACAAGCTTATGTGGTACATAAGGTTCTTCCAGATAAGCTGTTTCCTGCTCTGTAAGCTTTAGTTCTGTTGCCTTTGCTGCACCTTCCATGTGATGAAGCTTTGTTGCACCTACCACAGGAGCGGTCACTTTGGTAAGAAGCCATGCCAATGAAATTTCCGTCATGGACACACCACGTTTTTCTGCAAGCTCTGCCACTCTGTCAATAATAACGCCATCCTGCTTAGCTGTTCCATCATATTTGAGCTTCGCATAGGAATCCTCCTGCATTCTCTTGGACATCTCTCCCGGATGCTTTGCAAGTCTTCCACCAGCAAGGGCGCTGTAAGGCGTCATTGCAATGTTATCCTCCGCACATAATCCAGCCATCTCTCTTTCTTCCTCACGGAAAATCAAATTGTAATGTCCCTGTATAGAGACAAATTCTGCAAAGCCTTCCTTTTTGGCCAAGGCATTTGCTTTTGCAAGCTGCCACGCATAGCAGTTAGAGATTCCAATGTAGCGGGCTTTTCCTGCCTTTACCACATTATTAAGTCCCTCCATAATATCATAAATTGGCGTATTATAATCCCACATATGATAAATATAGAGGTCTACATAATCCATTTCAAGATGAGAAAGGCTTATATCCATCATATTCTCAATATGCTTCTGTCCTGAAATGCCAGCGTTGATTTCATCCTCTGTGCGTGGCAGAAACTTAGTTGCAACTACAACATTCTCACGCTTTGTGAAATCTTTTAATGCTCTTCCAACGTACATTTCACTGGTTCCGTTCTGATATCCAACTGCAGTATCAAAAAAATTCACTCCCAGTTCCAGTCCGTGCCTGATAATTTCTCTTGAATGCTCCTCATCTATGGTCCAGCTATGCTGTCCATTGCCTGCATCTCCAAATCCCATGCATCCCATGCATATACGTGACACGTTTAAATCTGAATTACCTAACTTTGTGTATTCCATACTTTCCTCCTGTTATAACTGTTTTTATCACTAATTATTTTTACTATTTAAGCTTTTTATATTCTTCATTTGTTACTGCTTCGCACCATTCATTGGAAGTTTCTTCTCCCGGGCACTCCACTGCAATATGGCTGAACCAGCTGTCTGCCTTGGCTCCATGCCAGTGCTTTACATTGGCTGGTATAGTAATGACCGTTCCGGTCGTCAGGCTTACTGCGTCCTTTCCTTCCTCCTGATACCAGCCCTCTCCTGCAGTGCAGACTAAAATCTGACCACCACCAGCTTTGGCATGATGAATGTGCCAGTTGTTGCGGCATCCCGGTTCAAAGGTGACATTCGCCAGAAATACCGGTGCCTTTCCAGGCTCTGTTAATGGATTCAGGAAAGAGGCTCCGCTAAAATACTGTGCGTATCCATCATTTGGTACACCTGTTCCAAATACATTGACTGTTTCAAATTCTTCTCTTGTTTTTATTTTGCTCATATAATAATTTTCTCCTTCTAACATTAATAACTACTTCATTTTTTCTCATTAATTCAAGTTCTTACCTAATTCATATGCTATCTGTGGATATTTTGTATGCTTTGTCATAGAAGGGCTTCCCTGATTTTCTGATTTACGTCCTTCTGCACACATGAACCCTCATAGATACGCTCCTTATCTGCTTTTCGTTACTGAATAATTCCATTGGTTCTAAGCCACTCTTCCACATCAGCAGATAAACTGCTTCCACCTGAATAATGAATAGATAAGCCTTCTCCCATAGCAGAATCTGGTGCCAGTTTTGCAATGGCTGTAAGGCTTTGTCCAAATCGGCCACCTCCATGAGAGCAGAATGGAATGATTGTCTTTCCTGAAAAATCATATTCCTCTAAGAAGGATGCAATTGGCATTGGAATAGATGCCCACCAGTTCGGATAGCCAATCAGAATGGTGTCGTAATCATCCATATTGTCTACATGCTCTGCGATTTCCGGTCTTGCCTGTATATTCTGATCATGCTGCGCCTGATCAAGAACTGTGTTATAGTCGGAGGAATAAGGCTCTACCAAAGTAATTTCAAAGATATCTGCTCCAGTCTGTGCTTGGATTTCCTCCGCTACGCCCTGGGTGTTACCGCCCCATGAGAAGTATGCAATCAGAACATTTCCTGAGCCGTCCTGAGCTCCTGTGCTTCCTGTCTGATTTTCTGCCCCAGCAGCTCCAACGATTTCTTCTGGACCACTGTATGCATTTCTCACCAGACGGATACCGATGTTAAAGCTTCCCAAATCTTGTTCCAAAGTGGCTCTGTATGCGCTTCGCATATTCTTGGCGAAATCATTCCAGCCACCGCCACGGTATACTTTTAAATTACCGGATACCGGACCCGTTGGATCTGTGATATTTTCATTTTCATAGCTTCCATAATAATCCCAGACCCACTCACTGACATTCCCGTGCATGTTGTAT